>JACESO010000053.1 GCA_013911745.1 Sphingobium sp.
GAACCATTGCCAGCGCTACCGTCGCCTGGCGGCCCCGGGCAAGCCTCAGCCCAAGGTGACCACCGCGATCGCGCGTGAACTGGTCGGCTATGCCTGGGACATCGCCCGTCGGGTGTCGCCGGCGATAGCCGGCTGATCCACCCACGACATTAACGAGAGGAGGCGCCAGCGCACCAACTGCATAGCCTTGGCCGGCGTGCCGCGGGCACCCGACTGTGATGGGCAATCCACGGTGTACGGTGGGGCAGGTTCGTCCGACGCCCGAACTTAGACGGAGGATAGGCCCAGCGACGGATACGGGTAGTGCGGTAATCAACCCGCGGATGAGAGCATGATCAATCGTCGTCGATCAGGCGCCCGCGGCACACCCGCCAAGGTCAATGCGACCGCTGGTCTCGAGGCCAGCGAAGGAGTAAACTCGGCCAGCGTCTCGGATGGCAGTCATGAGAGCGTACTATATGGTACGTTTTTATGACCAACGCCACCTGCTCTCCTTTCAGCCGACGCGAAGCCCGTCGTCAGGGCCGGCGGGACGCCATGCTGGCAGTGGCGCAGGACTATTTCCTTGCGCACGGCTATGCTGGCACCAGCATGTCCGAAATCGCAGCCAAGCTCGGCGGATCCAAGGGGACGCTGTGGAGCTATTTCCCCTCGAAGGAGGCTTTGTTCACCGCGGTTCTGGAAAAGGCGGTGAAAGCCTATCAGGCGCAGTTGAACGAAATTCTTCATCCAGACGGCAATATTCGAGACACGTTGCTACGCGCCTGCATCAGTTTGATGGGCAAGATCAATTCGGCAGAGGCGATTGCGCTGCAACGGCTCATCATCGCAGAAGGTCGCCGCTTTCCCGAGTTGTCGCGCATCTTTTTCGACCTGGCACCCCACAGTACCCAGAAGCTTCTGGCGAGCTTCCTGAAGGGGGCAATGGACAGTGGGCAACTGAGGCAAGCCGATCCGGCTGATGCGGCGAGCGTTCTGACCGCCTTGGTTCGCTCCGGCCTGCACCACCAACTGTTGTTAGGCCGGATAGACACGCTGGACCTGACTCAGGTGGAGCGGGAAGCGGAGTTAATCGTCGATATCATACTGCGCGCCTACGCGCCTGAAACCACACCGGCCTCTCCCCGCGGACACAGTGCATAACCGCGTCCCTTGACTCTATGTAGCAAGGTAACGGGAAAGCCGCGGTCCACCTTGGCGCGCAATCAAGACATATGCACTTCCACGCTGTTGGTGCCGGATCGAAATCCAGCCCCGCAATCGAAACCGCAGGTGTAGTGGGATCCAGATCGGGGATGTCGTCGATATTCAGCTGCGTGATCTGTTCCGTCATCTGCTTGCCCTCTCGTCGGTGGGTGGAGGAGCAGGCTATGGTGGTCCACAATGGCGGGCCAACTAAATCACATTAACCGGCGAAACCGGAGTTAACCATTTGTTTGGACGGCAATCCTACCCTTTGTTGTAGGAAGGTAGAACATCATGCAGTTCTTCAAGCGGGTGCTGAGCCGCGACGCGAACGGCGGTTCCAGGACGAACGAATTCCCGCAGCGGCGATTACGCGTGCTGCTGGTGGACGAGAACAAGACGGCGCGGGCGGTGATCGCCCGGCGCCTGTCCCATCGCAACTATGATGTGGCGCTTGCGGATAGCGGCTTTGCGGCTCTCTCCACGCTTGTCACCCGGCCCGTGGATATCGTGCTGATCGATATGGATCTCACCATCCTGTCCGCCATCGCGACCATGCAGAAGATCCGAGCCGCGAACGTTGCGGGCACTGCCTGCTTCGTGATGATCGCCGGGCAGCACCAGTCCACGGTCGATGTGCTGGATGCCGGGGCGGACGACCACATCGTCAAGCCGTTCGACTTCGACGTTCTGGATGCGCGCTTGCGGCATTTGTGCCACCGTGCCGAGCAGATCGGTGCCCTGTCGCGATACAATGCCGAACTCGACGCCCGCATTGCCAGACGCGCGGTAGAACTGGGCGAGACGCGCGAGGAACTGCGCGAGATGCAGGCGGATCGCGCTCGGCTGGTGTCGTCGATCCAGGCGCTGCACGACAAGATCGAACGGCTGCAATCAGCCCAGACATAGCCAGAGGCAAAGGCCCTTCGCCGGGAGTGCGGGTGGAGCATCGGCCACGGTGCGGGTCGCGTCCGCCCGCGCCCGGTCGAGGATCGTGGCCGGCACGTCTGCGGCGTGATAGATATGATCCGCCTCCCCCAGCAGCCGTGCCCATCGCAACGTCAGGTCGTCCGGATCGGGTGAGGCTAGGCGGATTACCACCAGCCTGCTCTCACGATCGACGGTCCCCTCCAGCCATGCGGGCACCGCGCCGGCAGCATCGTCCTTCATCGGATCAATGATCCCCCCCGGCCTCAGCCCGGCGTCGATCGCGCGGCGGCGATCGCTGGCATCAGGCCAACGCGCGCGGATCGCCGCCCGACCGGCGAACAACGCCTGCGCGAGCGCTCCCAACCCGGCGGGCAGGATCGCTTCGAGTCGCTGGCGCAGCGCCTTGGCGAGGCCGGCCGACGCGCCGCCAGTGCCGATGGCGATCAGCACGGGATCGCGATCCACGATGGCCGGCAGGGTGAAGTCGCACAGCGCGGGATTGTCGGTCGCGTTGACCAGCACGCCCCGCGCCCGCAACCGCCCGGCAGTCGCTTCATCCCCGTCCGACACGATGGCGATGCGCGATTCGGGATCATCCTCGCACACGATCCGCGCGCCCGCTCGCTCCAGCAGGCGGCGCTTGGCCTCGGCCGCATCCCCATTGCCCGTCAGGATGACCGCCCGCCCCTCCAGACGGAGAAAGACGGGCAGGCTGTGCATCAGGCCGCAAGCCAGTCGGGAATGACGTCGCCGTCGATCAGCGCCTGGATCGGTGGCCTCTCCCGCACCACCGCCCATTTGTCGCCCGACACCAGAACTTCGGGCGTCAGCGGACGGCTGTTGTAGGTGCCCGCCATCGTCGCGCCGTAGGCGCCGGCAGTCATGAAGGTGACGAGATCGCCCGCCTCCACGACATCCATGTCCCGGTGCATGGCGAAGGTGTCTCCGGTTTCGCACACCGGGCCGACGACATTGGCGACAGCATAACTGCCCGTCGGCTTCACCGCGCGGATGTCGTGCCACGCGTCATATAGGCTGGGCCGCAACAGGTCGTTCATCGCTGCGTCGACGATGACGAAGGGGGCCTGCGCGCCCTGCTTCACCCGGACCACGCGCGACAGCAGCGCACCCGCGTTGCCCACGATCACGCGGCCAGGCTCGAACAGCAGGCGGACATTCCAGCCCTGCGTGACGCGCGTCACCATCGCGCCATAAGCGGCGGGGCTGGGCGGAACAGGTTGCGACGGATCATAGGGAACCCCAAGCCCGCCACCCAGGTCAGCGGTGCGGATGGCGTGACCGTCCGCGCGAAGTGCCTCCACCAGCGCGCCGACCTTGACGAAAGCCGCTTCCAGCGGCCTGAGATCGGTCAGTTGGCTGCCGATATGAACGGCGACGCCCTGCACGTCGAGGCCAGGGAGCGCCCGCGCGGCGCGATAGCTTTCGAGCGCGCGGTCATAAGGAATACCGAATTTATTCTCCGACTTACCGGTCGAGATCTTGGCGTGGGTGCCCGCATCAACATCGGGGTTGATGCGATAGGCAACCGGCGCCTTCTTCCCGATGGACAGCGCGACCTCGGACAGCATCTCCGCTTCCGGCTCGCTTTCCAGGTTGAACTGGTAGATGCCCTGCTCCAGGCCGATGCGCATTTCTTCCGCCGTCTTGCCGACGCCCGAAAACACGATGCGGTCGGCCGGAATGCCTGCCGCGATCGCCCGCAACAATTCGCCGCCAGACACCACATCCGCCCCGAGCCCCAGCCGGGCCAGCGTGGCGAGAACCGCAGCGTTGGGGTTCGATTTGACCGCAAAGGCGATCAGCGGATCGTCAAGTTGCGACAAGCCGTCACGGAACACGCCCACATGGCGTTCCAGCGTGGCGGTAGAATAGACATAGACGGGCGTGCCGACCGCCTGTGCGATCGCTTCCATCGGCACCTGCTCCACCTGCATGGCGCCGTCGACATAAGTGAAATGGTCCAAGGCGGCTTCCTGTGCGTTATTCGGGCTGTGCGTTGGGCGGCAGGTCGAATTCGTCGTTCCCGCGTTTTCGCGACTGGGTCAGCAGTTCAACATTGCGTCCTGGCCGCGCCTGGATCGACGGCTGCATCAGGTCCGCGGCGACAGGTGCCGTCGCCGCACCTTTCGGAATGGCGGGCAGCTTCTGCCCGGCCACCGGCTTCAGCGATTCCCGTCCGCCGCAGGCACTCAGAGCGAGCGAGGTCAGCGCCAGACAGCCAAGAGTTCTTGCCGCTCTCATCCCAGTTCCTCCTTCGCCTGCGCGATCCGGGCGCGCACCTGATCGGGCGCGGTGCCGCCATGGCTCTTGCGGCTGGCGACAGAGGCATCAACCGTCAGCACGGCATAGACCCGATCGTCGATCCGCGCGTCAATGGCGGTCAACGTCTCCAGCGGCAACCGGTCCAGCGGAACGCCGGCCGCCTCGGCCGCCGCGACGGCGCGACCAGTGATATGGTGCGCTTCCCGAAAGGGGATGCCGCCTTCGCGCACGAGCCAGTCCGCCAGGTCAGTGGCGGTGGCAAAGCCGCTTTCGGCAAGGCCGCGCATCCGGTCGGTACGAAACGTCACCGTCTCCACCATGCCGGTCATCGCTGCGATCGAGAGGCCGAGCAGGTCGTGCGCTTCGAAGACGGGCGGCTTGTCGTCCTGCATGTCCTTCGAATAGGCGAGCGGCAGCCCCTTCATCGTGACGCAGAGCGCATTCATGCATCCCAGGATCCGCCCGGCGTGACCGCGCACCAGTTCGGCGGCGTCCGGATTGCGCTTCTGCGGCATGATCGAGCTGCCGGTAGAGTAGGCGTCGGGCAGCTTGACGAAGCCGAAGGGCTGGCTTGCCCAGATGATGAATTCCTCCGCCAGCCTGGACAGGTGCAGCGAAGCCTGCGTTGCCGACATCAGATAATCGAGCGCGAAGTCGCGATCACTGACGCTGTCGAGGCTGTTGTCTGTCGGTTTGGCGAAGCCGAGCGCCGTCGCGGTCATATGACGGTCGGTCGGAAATCCGGTGCCCGCGAGCGCCGCTGCGCCCAGCGGACATTCATTGAGGCGGGCGCGGGCGTCGGCAAAGCGGCTGCGGTCCCGGCGGATCATCTCATAATAGGCCATGAGATGATGGCCGAGCGTCACCGGCTGAGCGGACTGGAGATGGGTGAAGCCCGGCATCACGGCATCTGCATGCTCCTCCGCCCGCGCCACCAGCGCGCGCTGAAGGCCGAGCAGTCCAACCTCCACCTCGTCGATGGCGTCGCGCACCCACAGGCGAAAGTCGGTGGCGACCTGATCGTTCCGGCTGCGCGCCGTATGCAGGCGGCCAGCGGCGGGGCCGATGAGTTCGGCCAGGCGCGACTCCGTGACCATATGGATGTCTTCCAGGTCGAGGTTCACCGGGACGCCATGCGCCTCATATTCCTTGGCGATTTGCTCAAGCCCTGCCCCGATCGCGTCCGCGTCGGTCTGGCTGACGATGCCCTGTTTCGCCAGCATCGCGACATGCGCGAGGGAGCCGGCGATGTCCTGCTTCCACAATCGCTTGTCGAACGGGATGGAGGCATTTATTTCGCGCATGATCGATGCCGGGCCGGCCGCGAACCGGCCACCCCACATGCTGTTGGAGCCTGCTTCCATGCTATCGTCGTCCCGCGCGCTAATGATATTGCTCCTGCTTGGCCCGTTGGCGGCTTGCGATAGGCAATCGCAGCCCAAGGAGCAAGCCAATGCGAGCGCCAGCGGCGAGGTCGCGGCGACGTCCGGCGAAGCCTCAGGCGGGACCAAAGCGCCCGAAGCGTTCAGTTACAAGCTAGACAAGAGCAAGGCGGGGACGCCGGCACCCGATTTCGCCTTCATGGACCCCGACGGCGGCGAGAAGACGCTGGCCGATTTCGCCGGTCGTCCCGTGCTCGTCAACCTCTGGGCGACGTGGTGTACGCCCTGCGTCGCGGAGATGCCGACGCTCGACCGGGTCGCGTCGGCGCACGGTGCCAAGGGGCTGGCCGTCCTCACCATTTCCCAGGACACGCAGGGCCTCAGTGCCGCCAAAGCCTTTTTCGCGAAACAGAAGCTCCCCCATCTCAAGGCCTATGCCGACCCGGAGAACAGGTTCGGATTCGCCTACGCGACGGGCTCGCTGCCGACCAGCGTCCTTTATGACGCCCAGGGCAAGGAGATGGTGCGCGTGATCGGAGCGATGGATTGGGAGGGCAAGGAGGCGAAGGCGCTGATCGACGCGGCTTTGCAATCCTGATTGTTCGCGGACGCACAATGTCGACACATATCGCAAGTGTTGGAAAAACCACCTGTTCCCAGCCATAAAATGTCGGAAATACGGCAGCAACATTAGCCAATATTGCGAATTTTGTGCGCCGCAGTAGCGGCTCTGCATCCCTGGTTCGTTCCCTTCTTCTGTCATCAAACGATCGCAGAACAGGGGGCATGAATGACACGCTTATCCGCACTCAAACTTTCTCTGGTCCTGGCCTCGTCCTGGTCCGCCTGCGCCATGGCGCAGGATATGCCGCAGGAGCCGCAGGCTGACGAAGGCGCCGCCATCATCGTCACGGGAACGCGCGCCGTTGGGGTCGAGGCCGCCGAATCCGCAGCACCCATCCAGGTCATTGGCGAAGAAGCGCTGACCAGGATCGGTCAACCCAACCTCAATCAGGCGCTGACCCAGCTGACGCCCTCCTTCCAGGCGCAGACCCAGGGCACCGACATGGCAAGCTTCTCGCTGAGCGCGCGCCTGCGCGGCCTTTCGCCCAATCACACGCTGGTGATGGTAAATGGCAAGCGCCGTCACGGTAACTCCATTCTTCAGGTCATCAATGGCGCGTTCGGCGGCTCCGCCGCCCCCAGCATCGACCTCATTCCGCCGGACATGGTCAAGCGGATCGAAATCCTTCAGGACGGCGCAGCCGCTCAATATGGCTCCGATGCGATCGCCGGCGTCATCAACATCATCCTGAAGGACGAGCGGGAGGGAGGCGCCATTCGCCTCAACGCCGGCGAATATTATGACGGCGAAGGTACGACCTACAGCGCCAGCGGCAATTTCGGCATGCCGCTGGGCGAGGATGGCTTCCTAGACATCTCGCTGTTTCACCGCAGAAACGATTATACCACGGTCGGCGATGGCCAGATGTCGGTGAAAAACTATAACGGTACGACCGTCACCAACGTTTCGGCCGCGTTCAAGCCTTTCCTGGACGCCTGCAATGCCGTCAATTGCACCGCCAACGTCAATGGTGGCCAGCCCAAGTCCAAGCTGACGCTGGGCTTCTACAATATGGGCTATGATTTCGGCGGGGTCGAACTCTACTCATTCGGCGACATTTCCTACCGGCACGGCGACGCGCTCCAGGGCTATCGCCACCCGACCCGTCTTTGCCGCACGCAGAACGCGCAGGGTGTCTGGGTCGCGACCACCACCGATCCAACAAATTGTTTCGGCACTTCCCGCCAGACCGGTTTGATCCCGCATATCGAGGTGAAACAGAATGAATTTTCCTTCACCGGCGGGCTGAAGGGCGAGCTTGGCGACGGATGGAACTGGGATCTGGCCGCCAGCTATTCGGAGGACGTGGCGAAGGTCTATACGACCCATTCGGTCAACGCCTCGTTGTTCGTCAACACGGGCCAGTCGCCCAGCGACTTCTACGACGGTAAGTTCCAGTTCAACCAATATGTGGGCACGCTGGACATCCGGAAGGAGTTCGACGTCGGCTTCGACGATCCGCTGACCCTGGCGTTCGGTGTCGAATATCGCCGGGAAAGCTATGAGATCGGTCAGGGCGATCCGCTTTCGCTCTATATCGAGGGCGGTCAATCCTTCCCCGGCTACGCCGCCAGCGACGCCGGCACAACGCGGCGCAACGCCAAGTCGATCTATGTCGATGTCGCCTTCAACCCCGTCCCGGAATGGACGGTCGATCTGGCCGGCCGCTACGAGGATTATAGCGACTTCGGCGATACGCAGATCGGCAAGCTCACGACGCGTTACGATTTCTCCGACGCGTTCGCGCTCCGCGCCACGGCCAGCACCGGCTTCCGCGCGCCGTCGCTCCAGGAATCGGGCTATTCGTCGACCAACGTCGGGCCGACCTCTGCGACCCTGCAACTCGCGCCCAGTTCGCCCGGTTCGGCGAGCGCTGGCTTCGGCGCGCTCGGCCCGGAAAAGTCGGTCAATCTGTCCGCCGGCCTCGTGTTCCGCCCGGTGCCCAAGCTGGCGATCACGCTCGACGGCTACTATATCAAGATCAAGGACCGGATCGTGTCTTCAGGCACCATTACCGGACAGCGCTTCAACTCGCTGACGACGCCGCCCACGCGTGTCCTGACGCCGCTGATCAATGGCCTTACGCCTTATGATCTGGTACGCGCGGCGATCGCGGCGAGCGGCAAGGCCCTCGACCCGACCGTGCTCAGCAACGGCGCGCTCGGCATTCAGACCTTCACCAACGGCATCGATACGGTGACGAAGGGGATTGAATTTGCCGCGCGCTATCCGGTCCAGCTCGACTTCGGCAAGCTCGACCTGACGGTCGGCGCCAACTACAACGTCACCAAGGTCACGAAGAACAAGCTGGGAACACTGTTCAGCCCGACGTCCGAACAGACGATCGAGGCGGCCAGCCCCAAATTCAAGGGCAATTTCAACGCGACCTTCACCAGCGGGCGGTTCGGCGCCAATGCCCGCGTCAACTATTACAGCAGCGTCTTCCAATATTCGCAGCCGAACGCCGCCTGCTCTGCCGGCTGCCAAGGCCCCGGATCAGGGCTGCCCGCTCCGATCCTGCTGTCGAACGGCCAATCTTATTACAATGCCGAAGTGAAGCCGGCGGCGATCGTCGATCTCGAACTCGACTATGACATCACCGATTTCGCCAACATCGCGATCGGCGCGAACAACCTGTTCGACAAGAAGCCGGAAATCCCGCCGCTGGTCGCCAATTATAATCCGGCGACCTGGCCGACCAACGGATCGTCGCCCTACATCAACAATTCGGGCACGATCAACGCGCCCTACGGGCACGGCGCCTATGGCACCAACGGCGGCTATTATTACGCGCGCGCCACAATCAAGTTCTGACCATCGGGACATGAAAGGGCCGGTCCGGTTAAGGACCGGCCCTTTTTCTTGGGAAAGCGAGGTCATGACGTTAGCCCGGACCATCAGCAAACGAACGATGATGCTGCCGGCTCGGTGCCGATTCGAGAAGATCGCTGCCCTGCCGCGGGCCTGACTTTTTTGGGAGAGAGTTATGAAGCGCTTGATCGCCTCCGCCCTGCTGCTGGCCGCCGGGCCGCTTGCCGCGCAGCCTGCACCCGCACCGCAGGCGATGCCGGCGAAACCGCCTTTCTCCCCCGCCGTGCGGGTGGGCGACATCCTCTACATGTCGGGCCAGATCGGACAGGTGCCCGCCGGCATGGACAGGCACAAGGAGGGGTTTGACGCAGCCGTGCGCAACGCGATGGATTCGATCGGCCGGATATTGAAGGACAACGGCGTGGGCTTCGAGCATGTCGTCAAATGCACGGTGATGCTGAATGACATGGCGGACTGGCCGCGCTTCAACGCCGCCTATGTCCCTTACTTCGAGGGCAAGCGCCTGCCGGCGCGCAGCGCCTTCGGCACGACCGGGCTGGCGCTCGGTGCTCCGCTGGAGGTGGAGTGCATCGCCGCGTTCAAATAGAGGTCAGAGCGGGACAGCCTCACGCGCCAGCAGCACCGGCACGCCGTCCCGCACCGGAAAGGCGAGACCAGCCGCATCGGAAACCAGTGCCTGACGCTCCGCGTCCCAGCGCAAGGGCGTGCGAGTGAGCGGACACACCAGTTTTTCGAGCAGCCAGGGATCGACGGGCGGCGCGACGTTCATTGCATGGTCGCGCCGCCGTCCCGCTCTATCCGGCCGACGATCTGCATCAACTGAATGATGCGATCCGCCCGTTCGGACAGCGTGTCGGCCTCCAGCAGCGTCTGCTTGGCGGCGGGATCGAAGGGCGCGATCTGCGCGATGCCGTTGACCAGCGCCAGATCATCGAGCCGCGACACCGCCGTCCAGTCGACGACATAGCCGAGCGAATCGGCGAAGCGGCGCGATTCCTGTTCCAGCGCGGCCCGCTCCACGGCCGCGAGTATGTCGTCGTCCTGCGGCGCCTGCTCCACCTCCGCCTCGACCTGGCGGAACTGGGTGGAGACAGCCAGTTCCCGCACCACGCGGAAGCGGGCAAGGCCGGTCAGGATGATGTTGAAGCGTCCATCCTCCAGCGCTTCGATATGGCTGACATGGCCCAGGCACCCCATGTCGAACAAGGGCGGCACGGCCCCTGCCCCGCGCGGCTGGATCATGCCGATCCGGCGGTCGCGCGCCATCGCATCATGGATGAGCGCCCGGTATCGCGGCTCGAAGATGTGCAACGGCAGTTCCATGCCCGGCAGCAGCAGCGCGCCGGACAAGGGGAAGATCGAGACGCGCGCCAGCGGCATCGCGGTTACGAGAAGAGGATTTGCGACAGCTTGCGACGCTGCCCGGCGACCCATGGGTCTTCCAGCCCGACCGCCTCGAAAATTTTGAGCAACTGCGCCTTGGCCGCGCCGTCCTTCCATTCACGGTCTCGTCGGACGATCTCCAGCAGCGCGTCGGCCGCCCCGTCGCGGTCGCCATTGGCCATCAGGCCGCCAGCCAGTTCGAACCGCGCGTCATGATCGTCGGGATCGGCGGCGACCTTCGCCTCTATGCCCGACAGGTCGGCCACGGGCTTTGCATCGCGGGCGAGCGCGATGGCGGCACGCGCCTGATCGACCGACGCATGTTTCGCGGCATCCATTGGTAGCGCCGCAAGCACGGCTTCGGCTGCGTCCAGTTGGCCCAGCGCGACCAGCGCGCGTGCCTGTCCCGACACGACTTCGGCATTGTCGGGGTCCATGTCCGCAATCTGCGAGAAGACGGACAGCGCGCGATCCGCCTCACCCCCGGCCAGCAGATCCTCGCCCATAGTGATCAGCGGGGCGACCTCCTCCGCCAGCGCCTTTTCGTCCGACTGGATCGGAAGCTGGGCAAGGATCTGATCAAGATACTGTTTGAGCTGCCCTTCGGTGCGTGCCTGGCTCAGGTCCGCGACGGGCTGGCCCTGAAAGACGGCATAGACGGTCGGGATGGACTGGACACGGAACTGGCTTGCGATGAAGCCGCTTTCGTCGACATTGACCTTGACCAGCTTGACGCCCTTGGGCGCATATTCGGCGCACACCTTCTCGATCACCGGGGCAAGCTGCTTGCAGGGGCCACACCATTCCGCCCAGAAATCGACGATCACCAGACTGGTGCGCGACGGATCCACCACATCGCGACGAAACGCCTCCACCGCCGCCTTTTCGGTGTCGCTCAGTCCAAGGGTCGCCACGCTTCAATCTCCTGCCGTTCATGCGGGTTCGCCCGCCCATAGACCGCAATATGGGGCGCGTCACCCCATGGGCGCAAGGGAAGGGTCCGTCGGATCGCCCGACCCGTCAGAGGAAATATTTGAGCCGCACATCCTGTTCCACGGCCGACCCTGCGACGGAGAAACTGGCCGCCTTGAAGCTGGGCGCGCCGAAGCGCAGGACCGGGTTGCGCGAGAAGCCGACACCTTCGCGCGGGATACCGGCAAAGGTGTCGAGTCGGCCGTTGCCATTTTCATCATGGATGATCGCGATCGCGTATTTACCCGGCGTAAGGGATCCGAGGCCGATGTCTCCCGCCTTGGCCGGCACGGAAAAATAGCGCCGGTCGGGATCCGCGCGGCAGTCGGGAAAATGATCGGGCCGGCGGGTGACGCAAACCAGCACCTTGCCCCGTTCCGACCGGAGGCCGAGCAGGTCCATGCTGAGCGGCTGCGGCAGATCGATGGGGGCGGCCCCGGTCAACGCCATCATCGCCGCGATCAGCGCCGCCCTGCCCGCCTTCATGCCTTCACCCCTTCAAAATTCCCCAGTCCCCGGTCGGTGCCGCATAGCCGATCCCAGACCCGGAAGTAGAGGCCGTAATTGCAGCGATACTGGTCATGATGCCGCTGATGATGGCTGGCGGTGATGAGCCAGCCGCCGATCGGCCCGCGCACCAGCCAGCGCGGAAACATCTCCCACCCCATATGATTGCTGACGCCCATGACCGTCATGATCGTCAGCACCATTCCAAGCGCGCCGACATGGATGGGGATGAGGAAGACGAGCGCCGGGATGACCACCGCGCCGGTCAGCGCCTCCCAGGGATGGAAGCTCATCGCCGCCCAGGCAGTGGGCGGGCGGCTGGCGTGGTGGACGGCGTGGGCGATGCGGAACAGGCGGGGCCGGTGCATCCAGCGATGCGTCCAGTAGAACCAGGTGTCGTGTGCCAAAAGATAAAGCAGGACGGAGACGGGCAGCCACCAGAGCGGATAGTCGCTCACCTGCGTGTAAATGCGGGTCCATCCCCGCGCCTGCCAGCCCCAGGCCACCACGCCCGCCGGAACGCCGTAGATCAGCGCGGAGAGCAAAGACCAGGCAACCTCCCGCCCCATTTGCCGCTCAAGACCGCGATAGAGGCCCGGCTGCCGGATCCGGGTCGCCAACGCGAAGCCGCCGCTCGCCAGCAGATAGCGCACGCCGACGATGACGCTCATGGTAAGGGCAGACAGGAGGATGGCGGCGACCATCGTCATTCTATAGCCCGGCCGCCGCGACGCGTCACGCTCAAGTGCGCGGACGGGCCTGTCGGTAGCTGCCGAGCTGACGAACCCATTTGGTGTGAAATTCCAGCTCTGCCAGGGCGCGATCGACCGCCGGATCACCCGGCATCCCTTCGATATCGCAGAAGAATTCCGTTGCCGCAAAGCTCGCGCCGCGCTGGTAGCTTTCCAGCTTGGTCATATTGACGCCATTCGTCGCGAAACCGCCCATCGCCTTGTAGAGGGCGGCGGGAATATTCTTCACCTCGAACAGGAAGGTGGTCATAACCGGGCCAACGTTCGCCTGTGGCATCCTGGGCTCGCGCGCCAGCACCAGGAAGCGCGTCATATTGTCGTCGCTGTCCTCGATATTCTCCGCGACGAGACGCAGCCCGTACAGTTCGGCGGCGAGGTAGGGCGCGATCGCCCCTTCGCCAGCAATGCGCGTTTCCGCGACCAGCGCCGCGGCGCCCGCCGTGTCGGCATAGGCGACAGGCTGAATGCCGCGCTCACGCAGATAATGGCGGCACTGGCCCAGCGCTTGCGGGTGGCTGATGGCGCTCTTCACAGGCGTCGTGTCCGGAGCCATCAGGCAATGGCGGATGCGCAGGAAATATTCGTCGACGATTCTGAGACCCGATTCGGGCAGCAGGAAATGCATGTCCGCCACGCGCCCGTGCAGGCTGTTTTCGATCGGGATGATGGCGCGCGCCGCCTGCCCCGTCCGCACGGCGTCGATCGCATCCTCGAACGCGAAGCAGGGCAGCGGCACGCAATCGGGCGCATAGCCGAGCGCGGCCAGATGCGAATTGGCACCGGGCGCGCCCTGATAGGCGACGGCGCGCGACGGATCGGCAGCGGCCTTTGCAGCGAGGTCCGCGACGATGGCGCGGGCGGGAGCGGGATAATTTTCCATGGGCGCCGGTGCGCTTAAGGTTTCCGCCGGGCCAGCGCAAGCAAGGCTGAACGCAAAGGGCGCAACGCGGCTTGCGCGCTCGCGTGTCCGCCATTATGGCAACCGGCAAGAGGGGGCACGACTGACAGCCGCCGACGAAAAGGTAAGGGAAGTCAATCGAGATGGGCGATCGTTTCAATACCGTGGCGGGCTGGGCTTTGTTTGCGGGGATCATCGCCCTGGGCGGTGGGATCGTCAGTTCCAAATATTTCGACGGACATCGGCCCGAAAAGATGGGCTATACGATCGAAGGCGTGGAAGCCGAAGGCGCAGGGGCTGCGAGCGGCCCGGGCCTCAACACGCTGCTGGCCAGCGCCGATGTCGCGGCGGGCGAGAAGGTCTTCGCCAAGTGCGCCGCATGCCATACCGTGAACCAGGGCGGCGCGAACGGCATCGGCCCGAATCTGTACGCCACGGTCGGCGAGCCGATCGGCCAGGGCAAGGGCGGCTTCGCCTTCTCCGACGCGCTCAAGAGCAAGGGCGGCGCCTGGACCTTCGAGAATCTGGATCACTGGCTGACCAGTCCGCGCGAATTCGCGCCCGGCACCAAGATGACCTTCGCTGGTCTGGGTAATCCGGCCGACCGCGCCAACCTGATCGCCTGGCTCAACACCCAGGGTTCCAACCTGCCGCTGCCCGCCGCCGACGCCGCTCCGGCCGATGCGAGCGCGAGCGCCGAGGAAGCCGCTGGCAATTCGACCAACGCGGCCGAAAGCGTCAACGGCACCGCGGCCGCCAACGCCGCGCCCGCTGGCGGTCCGGCCGCCCCCAAGAGCGAATGAGCGACACGCGTCGCCGGCGGCATCGGGTTGATTCTGCGGGCATCGTTGCGGGGCGGCCATGACGCCTGAAACACTGCTCGTCTCCACCTGCGCACCGATGTTGCGCACCCTGTCCGGCTGGCTCGACAAGGCGGGAGCGCAGGAGGGCATCGATGGCGACGCGCTGTCCGCCGCCCGCCTGGCGCCCGACATGTTCCCGCTGGCGACGCAGGTCCGCTTCGCCTGCGTCCAGGCGCGCGAGGGGATGCATCGGCTGAAGGGCGAGGATTTTCCCGCGTCGCTGACCGACCTGCTGAACGAAGGCCGCAATGCCGGCGAGCAGCCCGGCACGCTGGCGGACGCGCAGGCGCGGATCGCGCAGACGCTGGCGCTGCTGGACGGGTTCGAGCCGGGCGACGGCGATCCGCAGCGGCCGATCGCGCATGCGTTGCCCATCGGCATGACGTTCGACTTCACCGCCGATCAATATGTGCGCGACTGGGTGCTGGCCCAATTCTATTTCCATGTGATGATTGCCTACGCCATCCTGCGCGCACAGGGCGTGGTGCTGGGCAAGGGCGACTATGTCGCGCATATGCTGCCCTTCCTCCGCCCGACGGCCACGCAGGAGAGGTGAGCGGCAGTCCGCCCCTTCCCCCGTCGGACAAATCCCGATAAGGCCCGGCGATGACTTCGACGCCCGCGCCCATCAGCCGCTCGCTCTTCTTCTTCTCGATTTTCTATGGCGGCATGGTCTGCATCGCGGGCGTGCTGGGCAACAAGCAGGTCGCGCTTGGCCCCTTGTCCGGGATCGGCCCGATAGTCGGGCTCGGGCCGCTTGCGGTGGAGGCAGGCATCTTCGCCTTCCTGCTGCTGGTCACGATTTCCAGCGCGGTGGCGGAATTGCATGGGCGCGCGGTCGCCAATCGCCTGGTGCAGATCGGATTCCTGCCGCTGATCGCATCGATCCTGCTGTCGATTATCGTGCTGGCCGCCCCACCCGCAGGCGACATGGACCCGAAGCGCGCGGAAGCCTTTGCCATGATGATGGGAGGCACGCCGCGCATCTGGCTGGGCGGGATCATCGCCTACGGCATTTCCCAGACGCTGAACGTCACGCTGTTCGCTGCGCTCAAGGGGCGCGAAGGCGGGCGGCTGCTGTGGTTCCGGGCAGCGCTGGCCAGCATCCTGTCGCAGATCGTCGATACGCTGCTGTTCGTCAGCATCGCCTTTTACGGGGTATTCCCGATCGGCGAATTGCTGTTGGGGCAGATGCTGGCGAAGGTTGTGCTGTCGGCGCTGCTCGTGCCGCCGGTCATTTACCTGCTGGTGGCGTTGGGCAGGCGGCTAGATGCGCAGGCCGTTTAAAGAGACAACGAAGTAGACAGCCAAACGGCCCCACATATCATTAGATAGCTAACTAACGATATTTTTCTCTTTAAAAATAACATTTTATGCCATGGCTGTTGAAAGCCATATGCGGCCGAAACCGCGAATTTGCGTGTTACAGGCGCGGAAAGTCATCGCTGTCGATGCCAATTCCGTCTCTAATGGGGTCCGCGTCAACCTTGCGGCCATGCCCATATGGTCCTATCGCGCGCGCATGATCAGCAAGCACGCCCCCGATCCCGCGCTCCTCGCCAAGGCCGAAGTCCTGGTCGAGGCCCTGCCCTATATGCAGCGCTATGCGGGCAAGACCTTCGTCGTCAAATATGGCGGCCATGCGATGGGCGACCCGGAAGCGGCGCGCGACTTTGCCGAGGATGTCGTGCTGATGAAGGCAGTGGGCATCAATGTCGTGGTCGTCCATGGCGGTGGGCCGCAGATCGGCGCGATGCTCAAGAAACTGGGCGTCGAATCGCAGTTCGTGGGCGGCCTGCGCGTGACCGACGCCGAAACCGCGAAGATCGCGGAGATGGTGCTGGCGGGATCGATCAACAAGGAAATCGTCGGCTGGATCGCGGGCGCGGGCGGCCGGGCGGTCGGCATCTCCGGCAAGGATGGGGGACTCGTCCTCTGCGAGAAGGTGCTGGGCAAGCGCGAGGCCGATCCCAACAGCGGGATCGAGCGCAATGTCGATCTGGGCTTCGTGGGCGATCCCGTTTCGGTCGACCGGTCCATCCTCGACACGCTGACGCAGAGCGGGATCATCCCGGTGGTGGCTCCGGTGGGCATCGGCGCGGACGGCCATACCTATAATGTGAACGCCGATACCATGGCCGGCGCGATCGCGGCGGAGCTGAAGGCTTCTCGATTCTTCCTGCTGACCGACGTGGCCGGCGTGCTGGACAAGCAGGGGCAGCTGATGACCGACCTGGACCCCGCGGGCATCCATGAACTGGAAGCGGACGGCACGATCAGCGGTGGCATGATCCCGAAGCTGGAAACCTGCGTGCGCGCGGTGGAAGGCGGCGTGGACGCCGCCGTCATCCTGGACGGGCGGGTGCCGCACGCCATGCTGCTGGAAATCTTCACCGATCGCGGCGCGGGGACGTTGGTGCGGAAATAAAGGCTGCCGGTCGGATCAGCGCAGCAGCGCGGCCGGATCAGCCCAATGGATGCGCTTTTCGGGATAAGTCCGCCCGTCTGGTCCGGCTTTTTCGACATCCTCCACCTCCACGCCGCCGCGATGCGCGTAGAATCCGCGCGCGGCATGATTTTCGGTGTAGCACCAGAGATAGACGCCCACGCCCGGCCATCCGTCCAGCGCCAATCGCGCCGCGCGCGCCAGCAGCGCCGAGCCGATCCCGGTGCCGCGCGCCGCCGGCAGGGCGTGGAGATTGTCGACCAGTGTGCCCCACCGCGGATCGTCGCCGCCGGCCACGCAGACGAAGCCCAGCGGCGCGCCGTCCCGTTCCGCGATGATGACCCGGCGGTCCGGCCTGGGCGACGTCAGCCGCGCGGTCCAGAGCGCGAGCCGTTCGGCCTCGATCGGGCCGGCGAGCCAGGCAGGGTCAAGGATGTGGGCATAGGCGCGCCGCCAGCTTTCGACATGCATGGCGGCAACGAGCGGCGCGTCGGCGGCGGAGGCGTCCCGGAAGTGCATGGCCCCTGCTATAGTCTCCGCATCCGCCGGCACCATCCCCGCTCGCCGATTTTCCATGTCGCTGGTGGAAGAAGCGGCGCTCAACGCTTGTGGCGGGGGGGCGGCCTCGGCTAGAGCGGCACGACGTGCTTATCGGAGATCGCCGTGGCCTACGCGCTGTACCAGATTATCGACATCCTGCTGACCGTCCTGCTGTGGATCATCATCGCGCACGGGATCATGAGCTGGCTGGTGGGCTTCAACGTCGTCAACCTGTCCAACGATTTCGTCCGCGCGGTGTGGACGGCGCTCGACCGGATCACCGCGCCCATCTATGCGCCGATCCGCCGCATCATGCCGGACCTGGGCGCGCTGGACCTGTCGCCCATGGTCGTGCTGATCGGCATCCTCATCATCCGCCGCGCGATCCTGCCGCCGCTGTTCCTGATGTGACCGCCTGGCGCATCGCCGGCAACGACATGCTGGTCGGCATCCGCCTGACGCCCGGATCGGCGCGCGAGAGCCTGGGCGGCCACTGGACCGACGAGGCGGGCGCATGCTGGCTGGGCGCCCGCGTCCGCGCGGTGCCGGAAAAGGGCAAGGCCAACGCCGCGCTCATCGCCCTTCTGGCTGGCGCGCTGGATTGGCCCAAGGGGGCGATTTCGCTGGAATCGGGCGACACCAACCGGCTAAAGCGGTTGCGGATCGTCGGCGCGGCGCGCGATGCAGAGCGCCTATCGCCACTCCTCCAGACCTGGGTAGACATGACATGACCATCGGCAAGATCATCGACGGCAAGGCGTTCGCGGCCGGGCTGCGCGACAAGGTGGCCGAGGGCGTTTCCGCCTTCGTCGAGCAGACGGGCCGCAAGCCCGGCCTGGCGGTCGTGCTGGTGGGCGAAGACCCGGCGAGCAGCGTCTATGTCCGCTCCAAGGGCAAGATGACCGTTGCGGTCGGCATGGAGAGCTTCGAATTCAAGCGGCCCGACAGCATCGGTGAGGACGACCTGCTCGACCTGATCGAGGAGTTGAACCAGGACGAGCGGGTGGACGGCATCCTGGTCCAGTTGCCGCTGCCAAGCCATATCGACGAGGCGGCGGTGATCGGCGCGATCGACCCCGCCAAGGATGTCGACGGGTTCCATGTGGTGAACGCCGGCCGGCTGGCGACGGGGCAGGAAGCGCTGGTCCCCTGCACGCCGATGGGGTGCATCATGCTGTTGAAGGACGAGCTGGGGGACTTGAGCGGCAAGGAGGCGGTGGTCGTCGGCCGGTCCAACATCGTGGGCAAGCCGATGGCGCAGCTGCTGCTGGCGGAAAATGCCACCGTCACGATCGCGCACAGCCGCACCCATGACCTCGCCAGTGTGGTCCACCGCGCGGATATCGTCGTGGCGGCGGTCGGCCGGGCGGAGATGGTGCGGGGCGAATGGATCAAGCCGGGCGCGACGGTGATCGACGTCGGCATCAACCGCGTGGCCGATCCCGACGATGCGACGAAGAGCCGGATCGTGGGCGACGTCGCCACGGCCGAGGCGCTGGCCCATGTCCGCGCGATCACGCCCGTTCCTGGCGGCGTCGGACCGATGACGATCGCGGTGCTGCTGCGCAATACGCTGGTCGCGGCGCATGCGCGGGCGGGCCTTGCCAAGCCGGAGGGGCTGTGACCCGCGCCCGACTTGCCCTGCTGGCGGTCGGAGCGATAACGCTGGTCGCGGCCAAGCCGCCGCTGCGCTTCTCGCCCGATCCCAGCAGCGTGATCGCGGCGGAGATCGCCTTCAACCGGCTGGCGCAGCAGAAGGGGCAATGGACCGCCTTTCGGGAGACGGCGGCGGACGACGCGGTGATGTTCGTGCCGCAGAAGGTGGTGGCGCGCGATTGGCTGAAGAAGAAAGCCGATCCGCCGGCTTCGGTCACATGGTCGCCCTCCATCGTCTATGTGTCGTGCGGCGGCAGCCTGGCGGCGAGTACGGGCAACTGGAAGCGGCCGGACGGGTCGGTCGGCTATTTCACCACCATCTGGCGGCGCGACAGGAAGGGCGCGTGGAAATGGGTGCTGGACCATGGCGACACGCTGAGCGCCGCGCGGCCCGTCCCCGTGCCCCGGATCGCTTAAGCCGTAAGTCCTTCTGGTTCGGCCAGGCTGTTTGCGCGGCAGCAGGCTGTGACGGTGTTGGCCAGGAGGCAGGCGATGGTCATGGGGCCGACGCCGCCCGGCGCCGGGGTGATGGCAC
>JACESO010000054.1 GCA_013911745.1 Sphingobium sp.
GACCGAAGGATTCCCGTCATGATCAATCCCGTTCCTTCCGTGCCCTTCGCTCTCGATCCGCGTCAACAGGCCGCGCGCGCATGGTTCGAATCGCTTCGGGATCGCATCTGCGCCGAGTTCGAGGAAATCGAGCGAGAAGCGGGAAGCGATGCGCGCTTCGACTTCACGCCCTGGGACCGGGAAGCGCCGGGTCAGGCGCCCGGCGAAGGCGGCGGCGGCGTGCGCGGCGTCATGAAGGGGCAGGTTTTCGAGAAGGTTGGTGTGAACGTCTCCACCGTGGGCGGCGAGTTCGCGCCGGGATTTGCCGAAACGATCCATGGCGCGGCCGAAAATCCCGCTTTTTTCGCGACCGGCATCAGCCTGGTCGCGCATATGACCAATCCGAACGTGCCGGCGGTGCACATGAACACGCGCTACCTCGTCACGACGAAAAGCTGGTTTGGCGGCGGGGCAGACCTCAACCCGCCCCTGCCGCGGCAGGAGGATACCGACCATTTCCATGCCGTGCTGAAGGCCGCGTGCGACGCTCATCATCCGGATCATTATCCCCGGTTCAAGGCATGGGCCGACGACTATTTCTTCCTCCCCCACCGTGGCGTCCGTCGCGGCGTGGGCGGCATCTTCTACGATCATCTCGAATGCCCCGACGACGCGGCGTTCGACGCGAACTTCGCCTTCACCCGCGACGTAGGGGACGCGTTCCTGGCTGCCTTCCCGCCGATCGTGCGCCGCCGCATGAACGAAGGCTGGTCGGACGCCGATTACGCGGCCATGCTGGAATGGCGCGGTCGCTACGCCGAATTCAACCTTGTCTATGATCGCGGCACCTTGTTCGGCCTCAAGACGGGCGGCAATATCGACGCCATCCTGATGAGCCTGCCGCCCCTGGCGCGCTGGAGCTGACGGGATGGCGCTGACGCCGGTGGAACCGGGTATGGTCGCGACCATCGTCACGCATCTGGAGATGCTGGATCGGCCCAAGCCCGCGCCCATCCCGGCAGCGCCGCTGCGCCTCGTCCGCTGGAAGACGCCCGATCCCCACGCCTATCGCATCCTGTTCCGGCGCGTCGGCGAACCATGGTTGTGGTTTTCCCGCCTCGTCATGCCGGACGCCGCATTGCGCGCGATCATCCATCATCCCGATGTGGAGGTTTACGCCGTCACCGATCCGCGCGGCGCGGAGGTGGGATTGCTGGAACTGGACTTCCGCCTGGCCCCGGATTGCGAGCTGAGCTTCTTCGGTCTCGCGCCGGGACTGACAGGCAAGGGGTTCGGCCAATGGCTCATGGCGCAGGCCAAGTCACTCGCTTGGCGCAAGGGCGTCGACCGTTTCTGGGTCCATACCTGCACACTCGACAGCCCCGCCGCCCTGGCTTTCTACATCAAAGCGGGGTTCGTGCCCTTTGCGCGGGAAGTGGAGACTTTCGCCGACCCCCGGCTTGCCGGCGTCCTGCCGCGCGACGCCGCGCCGCATGCCCCGCTGCTGGACCGCTGACCGGCTTAGCGGGCGGCGTTGAGGCCTTCATGCGCCTCTGCCTGCCGATAAAGGCGGGCCAGCATCACCAGCATATAGACCTGCACCACGCTCGACACCGCCGCCCCCGCGACGCTTCCTGCCAGCCGCCCGCCTTCCGGACCTGCCACCAGACCGCCGATCAGGCCCACCACAAGTTGCGCCGCTGATGCGACGATGGTGGACAGCAGCATGACGATGAGCAGAAAGCCCAGCAGCCGCAGCACATGGCCCCGTGTCAGCGCCCAGGCCCGGCGCAGCGATTCCCTGACCCCCGCCTGACTGTCGATCACCACGGGGTTGAGCAATACCAGCCGGATGCTGGCGTAAAAGACCATGCAGGCTGCGCCCAAACCCAGCACCATGCCGATGGTCGCCGCCAGCGTTTGCGACAACAGCGAGAGGATCACGCCCACCAGCACCGCGGCCACGACCACTCCGGCGATCAGCAGGACGACCAGCAGGGCCGTGCCCAGCAATACCGGCATGCGTGCGAAGCTCAGCCGCAGCGCTTCGCCCACGCTGATGCCGGGACGCAGCGCGAGCGCGAACAGCGTGAGCGATCCGAACCATATGAGGACGATGGTCAGCAGCATCGCAAGGCCGAAGCCGGGCGGCATGGCCGGGATGGCGTCAGCCTTGGGATTGGCGAACCAAGCCTGCAATTCGGGCGGCGTCATCTCCTGAAGGATCAGACCCGGCAGCGCGACGAACAGCAGCACGACGGGAAAGAGCAGCGACGCTTCCCGCGCGACGAAGGCCACCGCCTCTTCCCACGCCTTGCCGATCGACATCGTCGCCATATCTTGTTGCCTGCCTGAACGATCCTGAAAATGCGGCCCGAGACTTGATCGCTCGCCCCGCCCAAGTCAAGGAAAGGCCAAGTCAAGGAAAGCCCATGTCCCTCGCCGCATCCGATCCACCTCCCTTTCCCGCCTCCGTCGAATGGCGGGCGGAGACCTCGCCGGTCGATTATCCCACCGCGCTGACCGACATGGAAGCCCGCGCCGCCGCCATCTTCGAAGGACAGGCGTCCGAGCGCGTGTGGCTGCTGGAACATCCACCGCTCTATACCGCGGGGACCAGCGCCGATCCGGCCGAACTGATCGATCGCCGCTTTCCCGTGCATGAGGCCGGCCGTGGCGGGCGCTACACCTATCATGGGCCGGGCCAGCGGATCGGATATCTCAACATCGACCTGCGCGACCGGGGGCGGGACGTGCGCAATTTCGTGCATCATCTGGAGGGATGGATGATTGCCGCGCTGGCGGAGCTGGGCGTCGCTGCACGGCGGGCGGACGGGCGGATCGGCATATGGACCGACGACCGAGACGGGCGGGAGGCGAAGATCGGCGCGCTTGGCATCCGCGTTCGCCGCTGGGTGACGCTGCACGGATTTTCGATCAACGTCGATCCCGACCTGTCCCATTTCGGCGGCATCGTACCGTGCGGCATCAGCGAATTTCCCGTCACGAGCGTCGCGGCGGTCGGCGGGAATGCATCGATGGCGGCGCTCGACGCTGCCCTAAAGGCCCACTTCCCGAATTTCCTCAACAGTTTACAGCGGTGCGGCCCGGCACTTGAGCAATGCGCGACCGGCGGCTAGGGTTGCGACGTCATTTGCCGGTTGGCCGCCGGACATCAACCTTTCCTGGGAGAACCGGATGCGCCGCACCTTTACGACCGCCCTTACCGCTGCGCTTCTTCTTAGCTGCGTTCCCCTCGCCTCCTGCGGGAAGCAGGATGAGGCAAGCACGAAGGTGCAGATGAAGGACATGGAAGTCGTGGACGGCACGGCGACGGATGCGATGACGGATCTGGACGGCGTGCAAGGCGAAGGCGCGGCCGCCGCCATGCCGGGTGCCAATGCTGCGTCCAACAGCAGCGCGCCGGCCGCGTCCGCGCAGGAGAAGGCGCCGGCCCAAGAGGCAGAAGTCGTTTCGGATCAATAATTTCGACTGTCATTCAGCGCCCATGCAGGCATATGATGAGAAACGAGATATGGAAGCGCAAACGCGCTTCCTCGAGAGGGTGGATTTCATGACATTCGGTATGTTTCTGCGCCGCATGGTGACTGCGTCGGCGGTCGCGGCCGCGTCCTTGCTGGCGCAACCGGCTCAGGCGCAATTCTTCTGGACTCCCCCCGATCTCAGCGCACCGCCCTTGACCGACGCGACCGCCGCGACGGTGCTTGGGCTGCCCGGCGCGACCCCGGCGGAGATCAAGGCGGGGCTCGCCTGGAACTTGCGCGCCGCCCTCAACGTCGCCGCGCTGCAATGCGATTTCGATCGCACCTTGCTGACGACCAGCAACTATAACGCCACGATCGCGCATCATGACGCGGAACTGGACGCCGCTCAGGCGGCGCTGCTCGGCTATTTCCAGCGCACGGTCGGCAAGGGAAAGGCCGGCCAGTCCGCCTCCGACATGTATAACACCCGCATCTATTCCAGCTATTCGACGGTTCAGGCGCAGAAGGGATTCTGCCAGGCCGCGGCGGTCGTGGGCCGGGATGCGATCTTCGCCGATCGCGGCACGCTGAGCGAAGTGGCGCGCAAGGGGCTTGGGTCGATCAAGAAGGCGACCATACTCGCGGGCGAGCAATATTACGGCACGCCGGGCTATGATTATGCGGTCGCCATGCCGTCCTTCGATCCTTTGTGCTGGAAGAAAGGCGTGCTTCAGCCCGCCTGCCATCGGGCATGGAACGAGAAGGCCGGCGTCGGCCAACCCTGATCCGTCAACGCAGGCCCAAATATTTATGGGCCTGCACCGTCAACCGCCATTGCGGCCGGTCCATGACCAGTGCGATGGCGGCGCGGGCATTGTCGCGCGCATGGGCATCGTCGAGCGGCTGGATCAGATGATGGTCAAACGGCCACTCTGACATCGCATCGACGTCAGCCAAACTGTGGCCGCCTCCCGGCTGCGGCCATACCAGCTTGAGTTCATGGCCTGACCGTTGCACCACATCGCTGCCCGCTTTGGGGCTGATGCAGACCCAGTCGATGCCGGGATGCACCGGCAGGGTGCCGTTGCTCTCGATCGCGATAGTGAAGTGTCGGGCATGCAGCGCATCGACCAGCGCGTCGTCAATCTGGAGCATCGGCTCGCCGCCGGTCAGGACGATGTAGCGCCCTTCCTCCTCGCCGCCCCAAAAGCCCAGCGCAGCATCCGCCAGCCCGTCCGCATCGGCAAACTTCCCGCCGCCAAGGCCGTCCGTGCCGACGAAATCGGTGTCGCAGAAACGGCAGATCGCGCTCGCCCGGTCCTGTTCGCGCCCGCTCCACAGATTGCATCCGGCAAAGCGCAGGAACACGGCCCGCCGGCCCGCCTGCACGCCTTCGCCCTGCAGGGTCAGGAACATCTCCTTGACCGCGTAGCTCATCGTCCCGCCGCCTTTCAGGGCCGCGCAGCATAGAGCGTGGGATCGGGCAGGCCCGCCTCCTCGAACCCTTTGGAGCGCAGGCGGCAGCTGTCGCACAGGCCGCAATGCTTGCCGTCGGGCGTCGGATCGTAGCAGGACCAGCTGATCCCGGTGTCCAGCCCCAGCCGGTCGGCTTCCCGTACGATGTCGGCCTTGCTCATATATTGCAGCGGCGTGTTGATCCGGATCGGATGCCCTTCGACCCCCGCCTTGGTGGCCAGCGTCGCCATCTTCTGGAAGGCGTCGATGAACTCCGGCCGGCAATCGGGGTAGCCCGAATAATCGAGCGCGTTGACGCCGATGAAGATGTCGCTCGCCCCCGCCACTTCGGCAAGGCCCAGGGTCAGCGACAGGAAGATGGCGTTGCGCGCCGGAACATAGGTGACGGGTATCTCCGCGCCCACGCCGCTCTTGGGCACGGCTATATCCGCCGTCAGCGCCGATCCGCCAAAGGCGGTGAGATCGAGGGGCAACACGATATGCCGGATGGCGTTGAGCGATTCGGCCACCCGCCCGGCGGCGCGCAGTTCGACCCGGTGGCGCTGGTTATAATCGATCGACAGGGCAAGAATGCGATAGCCCGCTTCCCGCGCGAGCGCGCCTGCAACCATGGAGTCGAGCCCGCCCGAGAGCAGGACGACAGCGAATTTTCCGTTATTGGCAACCATGACTTCGCGCTAGAACCCGTTCGGCCGCAAAGCAAGCGGCGGCTCATGCCTCATCCGGCGCAAGCGCCGACCCGCCGGCCTTCCGCAGCGAAGGCGAAGGGCGCGCCATCTGCCACGCCCTGCGACCGGATCTGCACCAGGCGGGATGTTTCGACGCGCAGGTCCGTGCGGCCGTTGCCGGCGGCCGCGCAGTCATAGGTGACGGACATGTCGTGCGGCGCATCGCTCACGACGAAGCTGCGGCAGAGCGCCTTGCCGTGGCGGACCTGAAGCAGCTGGCGCAGGTCGGTGACGCACAGCTTGCGCAGTTCCGCGCCTTCGCCCCGGCCGCGCAATTCCCATTCGCCCGGCTCCAGCGCCTGCAGCGCAGAGGGTGCCGGCGCGTTCGCCGCGCCGGCGCTGGCAGCGGTCATCATCGCCGCCGCGACCCAGAATGTCCGCACCAAAGCCGTCGTCATGCCACTGCCCGTTCCGATTGATTCGCTACCGGCGCTCACGCCGGTACGGTGCCCCTTGGCGCGGAATTGCGGCGATTTCATAACGAAAGTGGCACGGTTCGCCTCAATTTCAAGGCGGGGGCCGGCAACCGGTTATCAATGCGTCAGAAAACTTTCGAGCGTCAGCGGAAAGATGCGCGAGCAGAAGGCGCAATCGACGCCGATCACCCCTTCATCGTCCGCCATCGCGGCACGCTCCTCCGCCGGAAAGCGGCCGATTACATCGCGAATATGGGCCAGGTCGCATCGACATCCCTTCGCAAGGGCCCCCTCCTCGGTCACCCGGACTTCCTCTTCCTCATGGAACAGCCGCCACAATATGTCGGTCAGCGGCAGCGCATGATCGGTCAGCTCTTCCGGCTTCAGCGTATCCGCCAGCACCTGCACATGCTCCCATTCGGGATGGTCGTGCCGCACATGGAGCCGCTCGCGACCGACTTCGCCCTCCGGCAGATGCTGGAGCAGCATGCCGGCGGCGATGCAGCCTTGGCCCGCATCATGGCGGGTCGCGATCTGGATGACGCTCGGGATCTGCTCCGACTGGAAGAAATAATGTTCGGCCGCTTCGGCCAGCGACTGGCCTTCCAGTGGCACGATGCCCTGATAGCGTTCGCCGGTTTCGGCAAGGTCGAAGGTGATCGCCAGATAGCCCCTGCCGAACAGACCGAAAAGCGAGGGATCGGTGCCCAGCTCGGCCAAGCGATCGGCGTCGAACTTGGCGTAGCCGCGCAGGTCGCCATTCTTGTAATCCGCGACCAGTAGGCTGACCACGCCCGTTTCCGTCTGCGCCTGCAGCGTCAGCTGCCCGCCTTCCTGCTTCAGCGTACTCCCCAAAAGCGCTGCAAGCACCAACGCCGACGCCAGCAGCCGTTCGACCGGCGGCGGATAGGCATGGGCGGCCAGGATCTGGTCCAGCACGGGGCCAAGCCGCACCACGCGCCCGCGCGCATGCCGCGCGGGGATGGTGAAGCCAAGGCATTGGTCGATATGGTCGGCGGTCAACATAAGGCTCCGGTCGTCCGACGCGCGGAGCGGCGGAACAGATAGGCATCCGATGATGCGGGCAGGCCGCCTAGATAGGGCGGCCCACCCGAATTCTCAACCAAGCCGCCCAAGCGCCCAGAGCAAGACCGACTTCTGCGCATGGACGCGGTTTTCCGCCTCGTCCCAGATCAGCGACTGCGGCCCGTCGATCACCGCTTCCACCACTTCCTCGCCGCGATGCGCGGGCAGGCAGTGAAGGAATTTGGCGTCGTGCTTCGCCTGCGCCATCAGGTCGGGCGTGACCTGATAGGGCATCATCGCGGACAGCTTCTCCTCGGCATGAGCCTGCCCCATGGATATCCATGTATCGGTGACGACGACATCCGCGCCCGCCACCGCTTCACCCGCATCGCGCGTCATGGTAATGGTTGCCCCCGCGGCGCGCGCCGCTTCGGCAAAGGCCGGATCGGGATCATAGCCCTCCGGCACGCCCACGCGCACGTCGAACTTCAGCAGGCCGGCTGCCTCGATGATCGAGTGCAGGACATTGTTGCCGTCGCCCAGCCACGCCCATTGGCTGCCCGGCAAGGCCAGCCCATGTTCCACCACCGTCAGCAGGTCCGCGACGATCTGGCACGGATGCGACAGGTCGGTGAGGCCGTTGATGACGGGCACGGTCGCATGGCGCGCCATTTCCTCGATCTTGGCATGATCGTCGGTGCGGATCATGATCGCATCGACCATGCGGGAAAGGACGCGCGCGGTGTCGGCGATGCTTTCGCCGCGCCCCAACTGGCTGGTCGCGCCGTCGAGGATCAGCGACGTGCCGCCCAGCTGGCGGACCGCCATGTCGAAGCTGACGCGGGTGCGGGTCGAATTCTTTTCGAAGATCATCGCGAGCGTGTGGCCCGCCAGCGGCGCGTCGGCATCCGCCGCGCCCTTGGGCTTGCCGGCGCGCGCCGCCTTCCGGTCGATCGCGTCAGCGATCATCGCGGCGATGGCGTCGCTGCCCGCATCGGTGAGATTCAGGAAATGCTTGGTCATTGGGTTTCCCCCATTCACTCACCGCCGTTCGGTTCGAGCTTGTCGAGAACTGTTCTCGATACGCCTTCTGGACAGGTTCGAAGGCTACTCGAACCGAACGGAGAGAGTTGGATTAAGCCGCCTTTGCTTCGGCGAAGCTCCGCGCGCCGGCGGAAATCTTCTCCATGGCTTCGGCGATATGGCTTTCCTCGATGACGAGCGGCGGGAGGATGCGCACGACATTCTGCCCCGCCGACACCGCCAGCAGGCCGTGATGATCGCGCAGATGCGCCACGAACCCACGCGCGTCATGGGCGTCGTTCATGCGGATACCGAGCATCAGCCCCATGCCTCGCACATCCTCGAACATGCCGTCATGGTTGGGGATGAGCTGCTCCAGCGAGGACCGCAGACGCGCGCCCATCGCCTTTACATGATCCAGGAAGCCGTCGCCCAGCACCTCGTCCAGCACGGCCAGACCCACCGCCATGGCAAGCGGATTGCCGCCATAGGTGGAACCATGGGTGCCGAACACCATGCCCTTGGCCGCTTCCTCCGTCGCAAGGCAGGCGCCGAGCGGGAAGCCCGCGCCGATCCCCTTGGCGACAGCCATGATGTCGGGCGTCAGGCCATATTGCTCATGCGCGAAGAAGGTGCCGGTGCGGGCATAGCCGCACTGCACTTCGTCCAGGATCAGCAGCAGCCCCTTTTCGTCGCACAGCTGGCGCAGGCCCTTGAGGAAGTCCTGCGTCGCCGGCGTCACGCCGCCTTCGCCCTGCACCGGCTCCAGCAGGAAGCCGGCGGTGCTGTCATCGACCGCGGCCGTCGCGGCCTCCAGGTCGTTGAACGGCACCACCTGAAAACCGGGCAGCAGCGGCTCGAACCCGTCGCGCATCTTGGGCTGGCTGGTGGCCGAAATCGTGCCCAGCGTCCGCCCGTGGAAAGCGTTGTCGAAGCTGATGATCTTGTGCCGGTGCGCCTCGCCATTCGCATAATGGTAGCGGCGCGCGGTCTTGATCGCGCACTCCACTGCTTCCGCACCCGAATTGGTGAAGAAGACGGTATCCGCGAAGGTCGTATCGACCAGGCGCTGCGCGAACTTCTCGCCCAGCGGCATGCCGTACAGGTTCGACGTGTGCATCAAGGTCGCGGCCTGGTCCGCGATCGCCTTGACCAGCTTGGGATGCCCATGACCCAGCAGGTTGACGGCGATCCCGCTCGCGAAATCCAGATAGCGCTCGCCGCGCTCCCCGATCAGGTAGCAGCCCTCGCCTCGGACCGGACGCACATCGCACCGGGGGTAAACGGGCATGAGCGGCGTAATCGACATGGTCCTTCCCTTTCTGGACTGATGTGGTCGTCACAAGGCGCGAGATTGCGCGAAACGCAAAAAGGCGGCCCCCGCCGGGCCGCCCTTTGCGAGCGCCGCCTATAACCCCGCCCGACAGGGGGTGCAACCCCGCTGCACCGGGCCGGTCGGCGGCAATTGGATCAGCCGATCTGGTCCCAGGCTTCCGCGATTTCCCCCACGATCGCGCGCGCCCGCTCGACGGGCTCCGTGGATCGCTCCTGGGCGCCGGTCAACAGAAGACGGCGCGCTTCGCGGTAGATTTGCGCAAGCCCGGTGGCGACGTCGCCACCCTTTTCGAAGTCGAGGCTGGATTCGAGCGCGAACAGGATGGACATGGCCCGCGCCTGCTTGTCCGAAACCTTCGTCCGATCCCCGTTGCGCTCCGCCAGCGCCGCCGCGTCCATCGCGAGCAGCAGTTCGTCGAAGAGGATCTTCACCAACCCGTGCGGCGTCGCGCCCTCGGTCCGGCTGCCCGAATGGACCGCCGCATAACGCCGCGCCGCGGCACCGCCTGCATAACCCTGACTGTAGAACATCGTCTTATCGTCCCGATTCAATCATTATTGCTATTGGTCCAGACCTTGACCTGCTGTTCAAGGTAGCTCTGCGTCGCCTTGAGCGCGCTGAGGCGCGTATCCATGGCGGCATAGATTTTGGTCAGCTGCGCCTCATAGTCGGCCATCTGCTCGTCCAGCGTCTTGAGCTGTTCGGTGAAGTCCTTCGCCAGCGCGTCGTAGCGCTTTTGCGCCTGCTTCATGGCGCCGTCGTCCTGCTCGATCCTGTCGCGAACCGTGTCCATCAGCTTGGACAGGCCGGGATTGGCGGTCGTCGACACCTTGGGATTGACCATGTTGGTCACCGCTTCGGGATCCCGCTCGATCGCGCTGGCGAGCTGGGCCGTATCAAGCTTGAGCGTGCCGTCGCGGTTGGTGGCGATGCCGATGTCCGACAGCGTCTTGAAACTGCCGCTCGCGCTCAACTGGGCCGAAGTGATGCTGGAAAGCTGCCGCTTCATGTCGCGGACGGCGGCGACGCCGTTCAGCACCCCTGCGCTCGACGAGTCCGCGCCGGTCGCGGTCGCCGTGTTCAACGCCTTCATCAAGGTGTTGTAGGCGTCCACGAATTCCTTCAGCAGGTCCGAAATGCCCGATGTCGGCTGCGACAGGGACAGCGTGACCGTGGAGGATGGCGCCGCCTTGTTGAGGTCGATGCGCAGATAGGGGACGGCCCCGTCGATGCTGTTGCTGGCATATTCATGGTCAACGCCGTCCAGCGTGACCATGGCGTTTTGCGGCGTCGAATTACTGGTCAGCGAACCCGTCCCGGTCGCCGCATCGAAGCTGAGACCGGCAAGGACGCCCGTGCTGCCCGAAGAGGGCGTCATGCTGAAATCATTGGCTTCGCCGGTCGCGCCCTTGAACACCAGTCGGGTGCCGTCGGCGTCCGTCACGACGCGCGCGGTCACGCCCGTATCGGCGGCGTTGATCGCGGCTGCCAGACCCGCATAGCTGTTGTTGCTGGCATCGATCGTGATCGTCTTGGGGGTGCCGTTGCCAACCTTTATCGTGATGTCGCCGGTGCCGACCTGGCTCGTACCGGTCGCCGCCGGGTCGGCAGTGGAGGACAGCACGCGCGCGGTCGCCAGCTGCTTCACCGTCAGCTGCGCGGGCAGGCCGCTCGGCGAACCGCCGCTCAGCAACGCGACGGACGCGATGCTGGCATCATTGGAGCTGACCGAGCCGGTATAGTTCGGCCCGGCGAGCACTTCGTTCAGCGCGTTGGCGAAGGTGTCGAGCGAGCTGATTGCGGAGGCCAGGGCCGAAATGCGCGAACTGTTGAGGCTTTGACGGCTGGTGATGGACTGCTGCTTGGGGTCGCGCGACGCGCTGACCAGGCTTTTGACGAGTGCCGCGGTGTCGATGCCCGACCCCGCGCCGAGCGCTCCTAAAACCGTGCTGCCTACCGAGCTCATCCGCCGTCCTTTCAAGAGGGTAGAACGGCTGTAGCGACGAGACCTTTAGGAATGATTTTCAGCAACAGGCCGATCCGTCAGCGGGCGGCGATCTGCTCGACAGTGCCCCGAGAAAGATGCGCCTGGGCGGCGTGGGCATAGGAGGCGCGCTCGACGATACGCTTGGCCACTGCTTCGGCATGTTCCACCGCTTCCCGGCTGGCGGGCGGCAGGGGGACGAGGACCATCGGCCGGGGGATCATGGCCTGGATCGCATCGGCGGCATCATCCACGCCGAGCAGGCCGTTGCCCAGATCAGCAAGGATTTCGGACACGCGCGCATGCACTTCCACATATTCGGCAACACTCGCGACGTCGGGGTCGACCGCGACAATGGCGGCGGGAGTGGCGGCGGAACGGCTGTCGTCCTCCGCACGGTCGCTAGCGCGGCTGGCCGCCACGGGCTTTATCGCCTGCGCGGGCGCAGCCGACCGCACCACCGTCCGGTCCACCGGCGACAGTTCGGCCCGCGATATGAAATCGTCCATGACGCACCATCCTTACACGTCCCCAACATCCTAGAACGGACCGGTGCGCAGAAACTTTAGGCCCGAGCCAAAAAATTTCTCAACTTTTTACAAGCATCTGAAATTATCAAGTTTTCTAACATAGAACAACGAAGTGAGACAAGGAAGTAGACAGACAAAAGGGCCTCGAACGCCATCGACCGCCACGTCAGGATGACTGTCTACTTCGCTGTCGCCTTATCTGGACGCCCCGCTAAACCTTGCGGCCATCGGCATCGAAGCGCAGGTCTTCGGGCACGGTGATGAACGGGCGGTCCATTTCGCTCGCCATCCGGTTTTCGACCCGGAATACGAAGGCCAGCACCGTCGCCACCGCCATATAGAGACCTTCGTTGACGATCTGGCCGGCGCGGCTGGTGAAATAGATGGCGCGGGCGAGTTCGGGATATTGCAGCACCGGCACGCCGCTGGCGTCGCCCAGCTCGCGAATGGCTCCGGCGATGGCGTCATTCCCGCGCGCGACCACCACCGGCGCTGCATCGACGCCGGGCTTGTAGCGCAGCGCGACCGCGAAATGGGTGGGGTTGGTCAGGATGACGCTCGCGTCCTGCACCGCCTTGCGCGTCGATCCGCTCAGCACCTCGAACTGACGGCGGCGGATATGACCCTTGAGTTCCGGCGAACCCTCGCTTTCCTTATGCTCGTCCTTCACTTCCTGCTTGGTCATGCCAAGGCGCTTGGCGCGCTGCATGATCTGGGCGGGCACGTCGATCCCCGCGATCAGGAACAGGCCGCCCGCCATGACGAGGCAGGTGAAGATGAAGATGTCGCCCACATCGGCGATGGCATTGCTGACACCCGCCTTGCCCAGCCCGCTGATCTCCGCCAGCCGATCCCAGATGATCCATACGCCGATGCTGCCGAGCAGCAGCACCTTGGCGATGGACTTCATCAGCTCGATCAGGCCCTGCATGCCGAAGATGCGCTTGAGGCCCGCCGCAGGGTTCAGCTTTTCGGGCTTGGGCGCAAAGGCGCCCGGGCGGAAGCCGAGCGATCCCAGCAGCGCCGGCGCTGCGACGGCGGCCAGGAAGGTCGCCAGCATCACGCCCGCGACCGGCAGCACTATGCCCGTCAGCAATTCCGCGCCTCGCCGGGCGGGCGAGAAATCGACGATATCCTCCCGCTTGAAGCGCAGCCCCTCGACCAGCATGGCGGACAAGGCCTCGATCAGCGACGGACCGATCACCGCCATGCAGCCGATGCCGGCCATCACGACCAGCGCGGTGCCGAGTTCGCGGGACTGGAGGATGTCGCCCTTCTTGGCGGCGTCCTGCAATTTCTTGGCTGTCGGCTTTTCGGTCTTTTCGCCGCCTTCGCTCCCGCCGGCCATGTCAGTGGCCCTCCGACAGGTCGCGCGCCTGTTCCAGGCCGGCCTTGAGCGCGGCGGTCATGCCTTCCGCCATGATCGGCACCGAAATGGCGAGCAGCACCAGGCCGGCCATCATCGCCATCGGCATGCCGACCGCGAACAGGTTGAGCGACGGCGCGGCGCGGGACAGCATGCCCATGACGATCTGCACCAGGATCAGCGCGAAGGCGACCGGCAGCGCCACCGTGACGCCCGCGCCCAGCAGCGTTCCGCCAAATTCGATCATGCGCCAGATGGTGTCGTTGGACAGCAGCGCCCCGCCCGGCGGGATCGCGACATAGCTTTGCACGACGAAGCTGGCGAGCAGCAGGTGCCCGTCCATGCCGAGCAACAGGAAAGTGGCGAGGATGGAAAGGAACTGGCCGACCGCTTGCGTCCCCTGTCCCGAAGACGGATCGACCATGGCCGCGAAGTTGAGGCCCATGGCGTTGCCGATCGTCTCGCCGGCGACGAAGGCGGCGGCATAGCCGATCTGCACGGCAAACCCCATGGCAAGGCCGGCCAGCACTTCGCCCATCACCATCATCACGCCCGCGAAGCTGGCGACGCCATCCTGCGGCAGCTGGATCGTAACGCTGTTGAGCGCCGCGAGGCCAAGCGCGAGGGCGAGGATCAGGCGCAACTGGAGCGGAACCGCCGGCGCGCCGAATATCGGCGCGGCGATGAAGGCGGCTCCCGGCCGGATCATGGCGATCAGCCAGACCCACAGCTGCGTCTCCACCCCCGCAAAGCCCGGCGCGATCATTGGAGCAGGTCCGGGATGCGCTCGAAGATTTCGCGGGTGAAGTCGGCGATCAGCACCATCATCGACCCGCCGAACAGCACCAGCATGCCGCCCACGACCAGCAGCTTGGGAATGAAGCTCAACGTCTGTTCGTTGATCGATGTGGCGGCCTGGACCATGCCGATGACAAGGCCCGCGATCAGCGCCGGGATCAGCACGGGCGCGGCCGCAAGCGCCGTGATCCACAGCGCCTGCTGGGCCAGACCCATGAAGAAGTCGGCATTTTCCATGGCTCAGCCGATCTCGCTCATGTCGCGAACGACCCCGCGAGCGACCCCATGGTCAGCGCCCATCCGTCGACCAGCACGAACAGCAGCAGCTTGAAGGGCGTGGATATGATGGTGGGGGACAGCATCATCATGCCCAGCGCCATCAGCGTGGACGCGACGACCAGGTCGATGATCAGGAAGGGCAGGAAGATCATGAAACCGATCTGGAACGCGGTCTTGAGTTCGCTCGTCACGAAGGCCGGCAGCAGGATCGAGAAGGGGATGTCGGCGGGCGTGCGAAACGCGGGCGCCTTGGCGAGATTGGCGAACAGCTTGAGGTCGCTCTCGCGCGTCTGCTTAGCCATGAAACCGTGCAGCACCTTGCCCGAACGGCCGACGGCTTCCTCGATGCTTATCTGCCCCTTGCCGTAGGGATCGAACGCCTGCGCGTTGATCGTGTCGATCGCGGGGCGCATGACGAACAGCGACAGGAACAGCGCCAGCCCGACCAGCACCTGGTTGGGCGGCGTCTGTTGCAGGCCCAGCGCTTGGCGCAGCAGCGACAGGACGATGATGATGCGGGTGAAGCTGGTCATCATGAGCACGAGCGACGGCAGAACCGTCAGCAGGCTCATGAGGATCAGGATCTGCAACGACAAAGAAAGCGACCGGCCGTCGCCCGACACCTGCCCCAGCGCGCGGGTCAACGCGCCGCCATTGTCCACCGGCGCGGGCGCGGCGGGAACGGCCTGCGCGAAGGCGGGGGCGGCAAACAACAGCGCCGCCAATACAATGATCGTCATTCCCGCGAAGGCGGGAATCCATCTCCGGCCATCGCGTCCGTGTGCCACCATTGGGAGATGGATCCCCGCCTTCGCGGGGATGACGGACAAGGGCCGATCAGCGCAGGCGGACATTGTCGCCTTCCGCGATCTTCTCGATCCGGTTGCGGGTGACGGCGACGAGGATTTTCTTGCCCTCGAATTCCACCACGGCGAGCTTGCCGAACGTGCCCATGGGCAGCGCTTCGAGCAGTTTGAGGGAACGGTCGCCCTGCCCAGCGCCGATCATGCCGGGCTGATATTTGCGCCACAGCCACAGGGCACCGAACGCCATGCCGCCGACCAGCGGCAGGAGGATCAGCAGTTTGACGAAATACCAGACCATGGAAAGGGCCGCCCGCTTGTCGTGGTTAATGCCTGTCGATTCGCACTTTCCGCGTCCAAGGCAAGCGCAAAATCATGAGGCTGCGGTCAGCCGCGCCGTTCGATCCCGGCCAGGCGGTTTTCGGTGGCGGCGATATCGACGATGCGGATGCCATAGCGGCCGTTCACCGTCACCACTTCGCCCTTGGCGATCAGCGCGCCGTTGACCATGATGTCGAGCAGGTCGTCCGCCTGACGGTCCAGCTCCACGATGCTGCCTTCGGACAGGTCCATCACTTCCGCCAGGCGCAGCGAAGTCGATCCAACCTCAACCGACATGCGCACCGGGATGTCGGCCAGCAGCTTGAACTGGCGGTTGTTGGTCATCCGGCTGACCGGATCGTCCAGACGGTCCATTCGGGGGGCTTCGCTCATATCGCTCATTGGTCGGTTTCCTGTGCAAGCTTTTCGATCTGGAATGCGGCGCGGCCGTCCTGTTCGCCGATGCTGCCGTGCGCGACGATGCGGTTGCCGACGATAAGCGGCAGCGACCGACCGATGGTGACGGGGATGACGTCCCCAACCTTCAACTGCATGAGGTCGGAGATGGAGAGATTGGGCCGCGCCAGCACGGTGCGGGCGGGCAAGCGGATGTCGCGCATCCGGCGCGCGATCCGCGTCTGCCACACGGGGTCGCGATGTTCCTCGTCAGTGGGCAGGCTCGTGCCCGTCAGCGCTTCGACGGCGCGCAGGGCCGACAGCGGGAAGAGGATATCGATCGGCCATTCCTGCTCGCGGGTGAGCGAGACGGTGAAGCGCTGCAACACCATCTGGTCGGTCGGCTGGGCGGCGGCGGCGTAGCCGATGCCGCTTTCGCGCAGGATCAGGCTGTGGTCGAGCGGCAATATGTCGGTCCAGGTATCGGCCAGCCGGGCCGCGACCGAATCGGCGAGCCGGGCGATCAACCGGTCCTCGGTCGGCGTGAATTCGCCGCGCGTCGGCAGCGGGCGATTGCCGATGCCGCCATAGAAACAATCCACCAGCGTAGAGATCATGCCAGCGTCCAAGCATAGCAGCATCTGGCCCTTAAGCGGCAGCATGCGATAGATGGAGAGGCTGCAAAAGGCCGGCACGTCCGCCGACCAGGCGCCGAATTCGATCACGCGCGTATCCTGCGCCACGACATGCGGGCGGACGCCGGCGATCGGCTCGATCAGCGCGCGCATGCGCCGGCCGAGCTTTTCAGCCAGCCGGTCGAGGCCCGACAGCATGATCGGCGCCTGCGTGTCCCCCCGCCCGAAGGCGTAGGCCTGAACTTCGGTCATAATGGTCCCCTGCCCCATGGCGGAGCGGGGGACGTCCCGTTCCGTGTGGAGCGGGCCTATAAAATAACGAAAATGGTAAAATTCCGGTTAATCCGAGCGCCGTCGCCGCACGGCGGGCGCTTACTGGATCACGAAATTGGTGAAATAGACATTGTCGACGCCGCCATAGCCGGTCTTCTGCTTCAGCACGTCGTTCACCACTTCGCGGATCTTCTTCTGCAGCATCTGCTTGCCCTGCGGCGTATCCAGCACTTCCTGGGGCTGCTGCGCCAGCATCATCAGCACCTGGCTGCGAATGGGGGTTTCGTGCTGCTTGACCGCGGCGATCACGCGATAGTCATAATAGGTCGACACCGCGACGCTGATCTGGGCGAAGGCATCCGTGTCCGACATGTTGGACGTGAAGGGCGCCTGCAGCTGGAAATAGGTCGCCTGATAGGCGGCGGGGTTGGCGGGCGTGGGAAGATCGATGCCCTTGCCAGGCGCATGGCCGGCGGACACGACATGGCTTTCGCCGCCACCGCCGCCATGGCCGCCGCCTTCGCCCCCGCTTTCGCCGGCCCAGCCATGGGCGGTGGCGACGGCCTGCGCGTCTTCTCCCGCAAGGACCAGGACGGGCTTGTTCGGGTCTTCCTTGGGGCCTTCCGTCTTGGGGCTGAAGAAGCCGGCGGCGTAAAGCCCTCCGGCTGCGCCCGCGCCGCCCACGACCACGCCGACGACCAGCAGCAGGATCATCTTCATGCCCCCGCCCTTTTTCTTCTTGGCCTTCGGCTCGTCGCTCATATCGTCTGTCCCCTGGGTTCAGCGCCGCTTATGCATAGCGCGCGCGCGGCGGCTCCGCGGCGCCGCCGCCACTCTGCTCATGGTTAAGAACGGCAGGATCCCCGCCGCTTTTAGCTCCAGCGCCGAAATTTTCGCGGCCTTGCCCGCGCCCCTGCATGTGGGATTGCGCCGATGACTGGCCCCAGCCCTGTCCTTGCATCGTCCACGCGCCACCCTGCGCCTGTGATCCGGTCGATTGCTGGCCGGAGGACTGCGCGCCGGCCCCGTCCGACCTGGACGGTTCGGCCACGACATGCGCGCGCTCCACCTTCACGTCGCTGATCCGCACCGCCGCAAGGCCGGCATCCAGCTTCAACCGGTCGCCTTCCTGGCGCAGCATCTGTTCAGCGACGTCGCTGGCGACGGTCAGGCTGACGGCCGCGCCATCGACACCCTGCCGGATGTCGACCTGGACCGGGCCGAGCTGCCCGGCGTCGATGCGGAAGCGCCCCTGCGCTCCGTCCGCGGAGAAGCTGGCAATGTCGCGCGCCAGGCCATCGATCCACTGGCCCGACACGCCCATGTCCACGACCTGCGCGCCAAGGCTGGCCGACAGATCGATCATAGCGGGCGCGGCAATGACCTGCGGCGTCGCCGGGGACGTCACGACATGCTGAGTCATGACAGGCATGAACGGCCGGTCCGTCCCGATCGGTGCCAAGGCGGCAGAATCGCCGCTCCGTTCCGGCAGCGCCCGGTTGGCGTCGCCAGTTCGATCCCGAAGCTGGTCGCGCGCCAGTTGCAGCAGCGACAGCGCTTCGGCAATCGAAGGCCGGGACACGGCATGTGTCGCCCTGGGTTCAATCATGTCCGGAACGGCCGGACGCTCCTGCACCGCCATGGCCTTGTCGGCGATTGGAGCGACGGCATCACTGCCGGGCTGCGCGGCAGGCGTGATTGCCGGCCCGGCGGCCGAAGGGGTAGGCGCTGAGGCAGCCTGAACCGGCTGCAGAGTTGTCGGCACGGCTGGAGCAGGCACCGCATGGGGTGGCACATCGCCGCCCCGACCGGGCACAGGCCCGGCGTTCCGGGGGGCCAGCGGGATTTCAGTCGAAGCCGATGAGGTACTGATGGCCTTTGCATCCGCGCCCTCGACTGACGCGGCCTCCGCAGCGATCGGGGCAACCATCTCGAAAGCCTCGAAGGGGGCTGCCGAAGCGCTCTCCTGGCTCGTCTGCGGCAGAGCCCGGCCTGATTCAGCCGGGATGTTGCTCGAAACCGGCCCGGCGCGAACGTCCGCCGAAACCGCTGTCAGCGCCGCGGGGGTCGTTCCGATCGGATCGGCGATAGCGAAATCGGAAGGAGCGGCAAGCGGCGCAAAAAGCTGGGGGGCAGCAATGGCGTTTGGCGGACCATCATGGACATCCGCCGATGGCGCGTCTTTCTGCTGAACCGTTCCGCCTTGGCCGACGGCGTCCTCGCTCGCGGCGTCATCCGGCGGGGAAATCGCCAAGCCGACGGATGAGCCTGCCTGATAGTGCGCGGCCGCTTTGCTCAGCTTCGGCGCGATTTCGGCGAAGGGCACCTGTTCGGACGCTGGAGGAAGCAGCGTGTCGGGTAGCGTGGTCCCCGCTGTCCCCGAGACAGGCGCAGGCGGTTCGCCCGCCTCTTCCGCAGTCGGAGCAACCAAGGACGGATGAGTCTCGTCCACCAAAGGCGTGGATTCCGGCAAAAGCGGATGGCTCTCCTCCACAACGCGCACTTCGGGTGCGCGGTCGAACGGCGACGCCGCTTCTGCGATGACCGGCAGCGGCGCCGCAACAAGCGCAGATTCCGGCAAAGGCGGATGGATCTCGTCCCCCATGAACGCATCGGGCGCGCTGTCGAGCGGCGGTGCTGCGTCTGCAATCACCGGCAATGGCGCAATTGGCGCATCTTGCGAAAGCTCTGGAGTCAAAAGAACCGGCGCGGTCCCACCTACCGTGTCCACGTTGACGGGCGCGGCGGCTTGCCCGCCGGCCGCCTTCGGCATGTCCGTGACGCCGTTCAGCAGCGCGGAAAAGTCGATCCCTTCAGCGGCGACGGCATTTCCGGCAGGCGCTTGGCCAACGCCGGTCGCAGGGAAAAGCAGCGCCTTCAGGCTGGTCAGCATGTTCATCTCTTATGCCCCCTCAGTCCGTTGCA
>JACESO010000055.1 GCA_013911745.1 Sphingobium sp.
AACTGGAGATCACCGAATCGCTGGCGATGGAGATGGAGCCGCGCGTGCTGGAGCAGCTGCGCGCCTTGCGAAAGGACGGCGCATTCGTCGCGATCGACGATTTCGGCACCGGCTATTCCAGCCTTGCCTACCTCAAGAACCTGCCGCTCGATTACCTCAAGATCGACAGCGGACTGGCACAGGACATAGCGGGCACGGCGCGGGACCGGATCATCGTGCGCGGCGTCATCCACATGGCGAAGTCCCTGGGGCTGAAGGTCATTGCCGAGGGCATAGAAACGGAAGAGCAACTGGGCCTGCTGGCACGCGAAGGCTGTGACTATTATCAGGGATTCCTGCGATCGGCTGGCGTCGCGTCCGCCGATCTTATCAACCTTGTGCTGGCGGGCTAGACCCGTAGCAACGGCCAGAGCGTGATGAGCAGCCCGACCAGGCTGGAGAGGAAGATGATCGTCCGGACGACCGGAATGCCGAACCCGTAGAGCGGCAGGTAGATGACGCGCGCGGCGAGCCAGATCCAGCCGCCCAGCGCCGTCCATTCGCTCGTCCGGTCCGCCACCACCCCGCCGATCAGCGCGACGATGGCGATCGGCAGCGTTTCCATATAGTTGGCCTGTGCGCGGGAGAGGCGGCCCGCCACCGGGTTCATCGGCGGGAGGGGCTCGTCGCGCGCGCCCATATTCCATTTGGGGCCATATTGTTTCGTCTTCACATGCGCGGCGGCGAAGATGTGGACGAGGAGCAGGATCATGCCCCAGGCGAGGATGGTGAGTTCGACAGGCATGGTGCGTCCCTCCTGTCCGCCCGTGTAGCAGGGAGACCGTCCGTAGGACAATCGTTCAGAAGGTCACGCCAACCCGGCCGATCAGACTTGCGCCCGCATGTGCGTTGTCCGGCGCGGCGATATCTGTATCGGCATAGCGGAGCCCGGCGGACCAGCGACCGCGATACCAGTCGAGCGCGATGCCATGATCCCAATAGTTGCCGCCGGGGCGCAGGCGGGCGGCACGGACGGGGTCGCGGGTGTCGCCGGTCGAGCGGCCGACATGGCCCGACAGCGTCAGCGACGTGCCGGGAATGGCGGCTGATGCGGCGGCGGAGACATAAAGGAGATCGCCGCCGATGGCTGACTGGTGCGGGGCGTAGCGGGCGGCGAAATCGACGCCGGCAGGGCCAAGGGTGAAGCCGGCGATCGCGCCGACCTCACCATAGCCCTGGTCCGATGCGCCGGGAAAGAAGTGGTAGCACCCTTCGCCGGTCAGGCGCCAGCCCCCCAGTTGCCGGACGACGGTCGCGCCCAGATCGACCACGGCGTCCGCGCCGCCATGGCGAGCGCTGCCCCGGAGCGTGGTCGCCGCGCCGTCGAGGCTGAGGCCTTCCGCTATCGGGATCGACAGCGCGCCGCGCAGGACGGGATTGCCGTCGCTCCAGCTAAGGCCTCGGCGCCGGTCGTCGGTTGCGGCTTCCACTGTGACGCTGGGCCGCCCGGCATATTGCGCAGTGGCCGGCATGGCATGGCTGGCGAGCAGCAACGCTCCCAGCCATGCCGCAGGGGCGAGGCGGTCAGTTGGACGCAAGGGCGCGGGCCGAATCCAGTTCCGCGAGCAAGGGCGCGCGGTCGGCCTGCGCCACGGCGAGGAGATGCGCCTGGATGGCGTCGCGATGCTGCGCGATCTTCGTTTCGCCGGGCCGGCGGCCGGGGTGGCAGGCACCGGGTTCGCTGCCCGAAAAGCGCTTGTCGGTCGAGATCGTGCGGGCATGGGCGGGGCCATGGTCCAGCGCGCGGTCGACGACGATGGTCGCGGTCCAGTGGCAGCGCTGGCCGTCCATCCGAGTGCTGCCGGCCCGCGCGCCGACCGTCTTCGCCTGAACGTCCGCGCGGGCGGTGTAGGTGGCACCGAGGCGCTGGCCGTGATGGTCGATGGTGACGCTGTGGCTTGCGGCGGCGGCCGCAAGGGCGATGAGAGCGATGCTCATATCTATTCTCCTGCTATGCGCCGGCTTTGCCGTCCGGTCGCATGGCGGATGTAGGGCGTGGCTGTTGCTGGCCTGTTTCCGGACGATGAGGAAAGGCGTTTGCCGCCAACGTAGATCAGCGCGGGAGCGAAGTTCACACCGTTACGCCACGCATTTCGGCCAAAAACGCTTGCGACGCGCTCGCGAGGCCTCCCCGACGCGCCGCGAACGCGCTCGCGACGCTGCCCCGACGCCTCTCTTCCTATTGGATCGTGACGATGGTTCGGCAGGTTCGCGGGGTGCGTCATGCCGGTGGGTAGATCAGAGAAAGTCCTATTTTGGAAGGGGTTGAGCCTGAAAGTTGAGAATTGGAGACATCGCCGCTTGGGAAGTGGAGCCCGGGGTGACGAGAGTGGGAAGGGGGGCTTAACCCGCCGCCTTCGCCAGCCCCTTCGACAGTTGCAGCGCGCCGTTGAGGCGGGCCTGCGGGTCGCCCCAGGCGCGGTTGACGACGACCTTGCTGTCCGGGCGCAGCCGCGCCACCCCGTCGAGGCGCTGGATATAGGCGACCAGACCCTCCGGACGGGGGAAGCGGTCCTCGAAGAAGCTGACCAGCGCGCCCTTTGGCCCGACATCGATCTTGGCGATGTTGGCGGCGACGCAATTCTGCTTGATCTCGATGATCTTGAGCAGGTTTTGCGTGGGCAGCGGCAGCTTGCCGAACCGGTCGATCAGTTCGGCGGCGAAGGATTCGAGGCCCTGCCGGTCCTTCAGCTCGTTGATGCGGCGGTAGAGGCCCATGCGCAGGTCGAGGTCCGGCACATAATCGTCGGGGATGAGGATCGGCGCGTCCACCGTGATCTGCGGCGAGAAATCCTCGCTTCGGCGCTCGGCGGCGATGCCGCCCGCCTTGGCGTCCAGGATCGCGTCCTCCAGCATCGACTGGTAGAGTTCGAAGCCGACTTCCTTGATATGGCCTGACTGTTCGTCGCCCACCAGATTGCCCGCGCCGCGAATGTCGAGGTCATGGCTGGCGAGTTGAAAGCCCGCGCCCAGCGTGTCGAGATCGGACAGCACCTTGAGGCGCTTTTCGGCCGTGTCGGTGATGATCCGGTTGGCGGGGGTCGTCATATAGGCATAGGCGCGTGTCTTCGACCGGCCCACCCGCCCGCGCAGCTGGTAGAGCTGGGCCAGGCCGAAGCGGTCGGCGCGGTGGATGATGAGCGTGTTGGCGCTGGGGATGTCGAGGCCGGATTCGACGATGGTGGTGGAGAGCAGCACGTCATAGCGCTTGTCGTAGAAGGCGGACATGCGCTCCTCGACTTCGGTGGCGCTCATCTGGCCGTGGGCGACGATGGGTTTGACCTCCGGCACTTCGGTGCGGAGGAACTCCTCGATCTCGGTCAGGTCGGCGATGCGGGGCACGACGAAGAAGCTCTGGCCGCCACGATAATGTTCGCGCAGCAGCGCCTCGCGGATGACCACGCCGTCCCATGGCATGACATAGGTGCGCACCGCCAGGCGATCGACCGGCGGCGTCTGGATGACGGACAGTTCGCGCAGGCCCGACATCGCCATCTGGAGCGTGCGGGGGATGGGCGTGGCGGTGAGCGTCAGGACGTGGACGTCGGTCTTCAGCGACTTGAGCCGTTCCTTGTGGGTGACGCCGAACCTTTGTTCCTCGTCCACGATGACGAGACCGAGGCGCTTGAACTCTATGCCCTTGGCGAGGAGGGCGTGGGTGCCGACGACGATGTCGATGCTGCCGTCCGCGAGGCCGGCCTTTACTGCCTTCGCCTCCTTGTCGGGGACGAGGCGGGAGAGGCGGCCGATCTCGATCGGGAAGCCGCGGAAGCGGTCCACGAAATTCATGTGATGCTGGCGCGCGAGCAGGGTGGTGGGGCAGATGACCACGACCTGCATCCCCGCCATCGCCGCGACGAAGGCGGCGCGCAGCGCGACCTCGGTCTTGCCGAAGCCGACATCGCCGCAGACGAGCCGGTCCATCGGCTTGCCTGCGCCCAGATCCTCGATCACATCGCCGATGGCGCGGTCCTGATCGTCGGTTTCCTGATAGGGGAAGCGATCAACGAAGGCGGGATAGCCGGCATGGTCGGGTTCCGCGACAGTGGCGGGGCGCAGCGCGCGGGCGGCGGCGGTCTTGAGCAGTTCGCCCGCGATTTCGCGGATGCGCTCCTTCATCTTCGCCTTGCGCCGCTGCCACGCTTCGCCGCCCAGCTTGTCGAGGCTTACGCCGTCCGTCTCGGACCCGTAGCGGGAGAGGACTTCGAGATTTTCGACCGGGACGTAGAGCTTGTCGCCGCCGGCATATTCCAGCGCGACGCAATCATGCGGGGCCTTTGCCACCGGGATTTGCGTCAGGCCGTCATAGCGGCCGATGCCATGATCGCGATGGACGACGAGGTCGCCGGGGGTGAGGGTGGCGAGTTCCTGAAGGAAGGCGTCGGCGCTCTTCTTGCGCTTGGCGCGGCGGACGAGGCGGTCGCCCAGCATGTCCTGTTCGGTGAGGACGGCGACATCGGGGGCGGTGAAGCCATGGTCGAGGCCAAGCACGATGAGCGTTACCCGGCCGTCCGCAGCGAGGCCCAGCGCCTCCTGCCACTCATCGGCGGCGGCGAGGCGGGCGACGCCATGATCGGCGAGCAGGCCGGAAAGCCGTTCGCGCGCGCCGCCGGAATAGCTGGCGATCACGACCTTCTTTTTTTGCCGGCGCAGGGCGTCGATATGCTTGCCGACCGCTTCGTAGATGTTGGCGTTCTGCGCCCGTTCGGGGGTGAAGTCGCGGGGTCCGTCCACCGCGAAGTCGAGCACGGTGGCGCTTTCCGGCTCGTGGAATGGCGTGGTCGCGTGCATCGGCAGGTTCGCGGCGGCGGCGTCCCATTCGGCGGCACTTAGATACAACGCTTCTGGCTTCAACGGGCGGTAGGAGCCGGGATCGGCGGACTTCGCCTGGACACGGTTGGCATGATAGTCGCGGATCGCCTCGAACCGGCTGTCCGCCGCGCCCGCGACGCCATGGTCGCGCACGATGACGGCATCGCCCAGATGATCGGTGAGCGGGACGAGCTTCTCCTCGAACAGCGGGAGCCAGTGCTCCATGCCCGCGAGGCGGCGGCCGTCGCTGACCGCCTGATAGAGCGGGTCGCCCGTCGCGGTCGCGCCGAAGGTTTCGCGATAGCGCAGGCGGAACCGCTTGATCGTGTCCTCGTCCAGCAGCGCTTCGGAGGCAGGGAGGAGGGTGAAGCCGTCGACGCTGCCGGTGGTGCGCTGGTCGGCGGGGTCGAAGCGGCGGACCGTCTCGATCTCGTCGCCGAAGAAGTCGAGGCGCAAGGGCTGTTCCTCGCCGCCGGGAAACAGATCGACGATGCCGCCGCGGATCGCAAACTCGCCACGGTCGTGGACCGTGTCGGTGCGAACATAGCCGTTCGCCTGAAGCATGTCGGCAAGGCGCTGGATCGCGATCCGCTCCTTGGGCGCGAGCTTCGCGACGAGTTGGCGGACGCGGAACGGGGTGAGGGTGCGCTGGGTCATCGCCGCCAGCGTGGTGACGACCAGTTGCGGGCCTTTGGGCTTGCCCTGAAGCGCGTAGAGGCCGGCGAGACGGGCGGAGGCGGCGCGCAGCGAGGGGCTGGCGCGGTCATAGGGGAGGCAGTCCCAAGCGGGGATCTCGATCACCTCCAGGTCCGGCGCGAAGGTCGGCGCGGTGTCCGCGATGGCGCGCATCTGCTGTTCGTCGGCGGCGATAAAGACCGCGCGTGTCGTCGCGGCGCGGGCGAGGTCTGCGAGCAGCCAGGGCTGGAAACCGGCTGGGACGCCCGACAGGGTGAGGGGCTTTGCGGCTTTGAGGATTTTCTGGAGGTCGGTCATCGGAGATTGGTCATTCCCGCGAAGGCGGGAATCCATCTCCCATACCTTGCAATATTGGGCTTGCGCCGGCGATGGATCCCCGCCTTCGCGGGGATGACAGAACTACACGATCTTCACGAAATCGAGCTTGAGGAAGCGGTCCATCATTGGGCCTTGCCATTCTTCAGGCACCGGGATCGTGCCCAGCGCCCAACCCATGATGTCTGCATCCTGCTCTTCCATGAAGCGTTCGAACCAGGCGCTCTCCTCTTCGTTCCATGTCGCATGATAGCGGTCGAAGAAGCCGCCGACGGTATAGTCCGCCTCCCGCGTGCCGCGATGCCAGGCGCGGAACTTCATGCGGCGAATCTCGGGATTGTCGTTCACAATTTGTTCCTTTAACGGGCATGAGCAGCCCAGCCAATCGGGTGTTTGAAGGACCGTCCCGGCTGGCGTCATCTGTTGTCGCATTTTCCGAGCCAGCGACCGTTCCGGCCGCTTCGAAAATGCTCTAGAGCGGCTCAGATAGACATGCGACCCGATATTCTCAATCCGCTATTTGCCGAAATATCCCTGTTCAAGGGGGTGGGGCCGACGCTTGCGCGGCCGTTGGAGCGGCTGGGCCTCGCGCGGGCGGTGGATGTCGCGTTCCATCTGCCGGTGAGCTGGGTGGATCGGAAGCTGACCGACGAACTGGACATGGCCGACGCGGGGCGGGTGATCGGCATCATGCTGACGCCGGTCGATTATCGCGCCAGCGGCAGCGCGCGCGCGCCGTTCCGGGTGCAGGCGGTGGACGGGCGGGGCAATGGCGTTTCCCTCGTCTATTTCGGGAAGAACAGCGGCTGGCCGCGCAAGCTGCTGCCGCTCAATGAACCCAAATTCGTGTCGGGCAAGCTGGAGGCCTATGGCGAGAATCTCCAGATCGTGCATCCCGACCATGTGCTTCCGCCCGACGAGGCGGGGACGGTTCCGGCGCGCGAGTCGGTTTATGGCCTGTCGGAGGGGCTGACCAACAACCGGATGCGCGATCTGGCGGCACAGGCGCTTGGCCGTGCGCCCGAACTACCCGAATGGATCGAGCCGAGCCTGATCGGGCAGAAGGGCTGGCCGAACTGGCGCGAGGCGCTGAGGCGCGCTCATGCCGATCCATCCGACGCAAAGGCACGCGAGCGGCTGGCCTATGACGAGATTTTCGCTGGCCAACTGGCGCTGATGCTGGTGCGGCAATCGTCGCGGCGCAGGCGCGGCGTGCCGATCGAGGGAGACGGTCGGTTGCGTGCGATGCTGAAGCTGCCCTTTGCGCCGACGGGCGCGCAGCGGCGGGCGATTGGCGAGATCGAGGGCGACATGGCGCAGGCGACGCCGATGCTGCGCCTGCTGCAGGGGGATGTGGGATCGGGAAAGACGCTGGTGGCGCTGATGGCCCTGCTGAACGCGGTCGAGGCGGGGATGCAGGGGGCGATGCTGGCGCCGACCGAAATATTGGCGCGGCAGCATTTCGAGACGCTGCGCAAGATGACGATCGGCCTGCCGGTCGAGATCGCGATTCTGACGGGGCGCGAGAAGGGCAAGGTGCGCGAGGCGACGCTGATGGGACTGGCGGACGGGAGCATCGACATTCTTGTCGGCACCCACGCCATCTTTCAGGAGGCGGTGCAGTATAAGCGGTTGGGGCTGGCGGTGATCGACGAGCAGCACCGTTTTGGCGTGGCGCAGCGGATGATGCTGGCGAACAAGGCGGAGCGCGCGCCGCACCTGCTGGTGATGACGGCGACGCCGATCCCCCGCACGCTCACGCTGACCTATTATGGCGAGATGGACGTGTCGCGGCTGGACGAGATGCCGCCGGGCCGCCAGCCGATCCAGACGCTGGTGATGTCGGCGAGCCGGCTGGACGAGGTGGTGGACGCGCTCGCCCGCCATGTCGAGGGCGGAGGGCAGGCCTATTGGGTGTGCCCGCTGGTCGAGGAAAGCGAGACGAGCGATCAGGCGGCTGCGGAGGCGCGGGCGGAATCCTTGAAGCTGCGTTTCGGGGAGCGGGTGGGGCTGGTCCACGGGCGGATGAAAGGGCCGGAGAAGGACGCTGCGATGGAGGCCTTCGCCGCCAATCGGACGCAGATATTGGTGGCGACGACCGTGATCGAGGTCGGCGTCGATGTGCCCTACAGCAGCCTTATCATCATCGAGGGGGCGGACCGATTTGGCCTGGCGCAATTGCACCAGTTGCGCGGGCGCGTGGGGCGGGGGGACAAGCCGTCCACCTGCCTGCTGCTGCGCGGCAATGCGCTGGGCGAGACATCGCGGGCGCGGCTGGCGCTGATGCGGGAAACCAATGACGGGTTCCGCATAGCCGAGGAGGATCTGAAGCTGCGCGGCGCGGGCGAAGTGCTGGGGACGCGCCAGTCGGGCGACGCGCAGCTGAAGCTCGCCACGCCCGAGCATGTGGCGGCGCTGGTGGATGCGGCGCGGGACGATGCGCATCTGCTGATCGAGCGGGACGGGGGGCTGGACAGCGCGCGGGGGCAGGCGGCGCGGACATGCCTGTACCTGTTCGAGAAGGATGCGGCGGTCGGGCTGCTGCGCGGCGGCTGAGGCCTGCCTATCCGACCTGCCGCTTGGCGAGCTTTCGCGCCAGCGTGCGGCGGTGCATCCCCAGCCGGCGGGCGGCTTCGGATATGTTGAAGTCGCTGTCCTTCAGCACCTCGTGGATATGTTCCCATTCCAGCGTCTTGATGGAGGTGGGACGGGGCGCGAGCGGCGTGTCGGGATTACCCGCGCCGCGCGCGAAGGCGGCCTCTATGTCGTCCGTGTTGGACGGCTTGGCGAGATAGTTGGTCGCGCCGAGCTTGATCGCCTCCACCGCCGTCGCGATGCTGGCGAAGCCGGTCAGGACGACGATCAGCATGGCAGGATCATGGGCGTGCAGCGCCTGCACGCAGGCGAGGCCGGACTGCGGCCCGAGTTTCAGGTCTACAACGGCATGGCCGAATGATCCGCCGGCGAGCAGCGCCTGCACGCCCTCAAGGCTGTCGGCCAGCGCGACCTCATAACCGCGCCGCTCGAAGGATCGTTTCAGGGTGCGGGCGAACGCCTCGTCATCCTCGACGATTAGCAGCCGCTTGTCATGCGCCATCCTTGTCCTCCTCCAGGGCGAGCGTGGCGAAGGGCAGGCGAAGCTGCACCATCGCGCCGCCGTCCGCGCCGTTGCTGGCATCCACCCGCCCGCCGAGCTTGCGCGCGACGTTGAAGACGAGGAAGAGGCCGAGGCCGCCGCCCTGCCGGCCCTTGCTGGACCGGTAGGGCTTGCCGACATCGGCCAGCATGTCCGGGCTGAACCCCCGCCCATTGTCGCGCACCGTGATATGGAGCCACTGGCTGTCCCGGCTCACCATCATGTTGACATAGGTTGCGCCCGCTTCGCGCGCATTGTCCAGCAGGTTGGTGACGGCCTGGCGGATCACCGGGTCCGCGATGATGCGCGGATAATCGTGCGGACCGAAATCGCAGCGCAGCGGCATCCCCGGATTGGCGGCGCGCCAGTCCTGCGCGATCCGTTCGATGAAGTGGCGGACATCGGTGACTTCGGGCGCTTCGCCGCGCGCCTCGCCCGCCGACATGAGCACGCCGGTCAGGATCGACTTGCAGCGGCGGACGGCGGCTTCCATCTCCTCCACCTCCTCGATCAGGGCGGGGTTGCCCGCGATCTGAGGCATGTGGCGCCAGTCGCCCAGCACCACTGCCAGCTGCGCGAGCGGCGTGCCCAGTTCATGCGCAGCGCCCGATGCGAGCAGGCCCATGCGGACGATATGCTCCTCCTCCGCCGCCTGCTGGCGCAGCCGCGCGAGGTGGGATTCGCGTTCCTGGATGTTGCGGTTGATCGGCGTCATGAACAGTACCAGCAGCACCGCGACCATGGTGAGGCAGACCCAGGTGCCGACGATGTGGAGGTCGAACAGATGGCCCTCCAGCGCGCCGCTGAGATAGAGGGGGCGATGGACGAACGCCAGCATCGCCGCGCAGGCGGTGGAGACGGCGACGATGCCCCAGACGCTCCAGCGGTGGAGCAGCACCGCGCCCAGCGCCACCTGCACCAGATAGAGCGAGAGGAAGGGATTGGTCGCGCCGCCCGACAGGTAAAGCTGCGTCGTCAGCGCCAGCACATCGAACAGCAGCGCCAGGAACAATTCGGCATGGGTGATGTCGGTGCGGCGGCGCAGGATCATCAGGCTGCCGACATTCATCAGCGCGGCGATGCAGGGCACGACCAGCATGGACCCCAATGGCAGCGTTATGCCCATGGCGAAATGGGTGAGCAGGATCGTCGCGACCTGACCCGCGATCGCCAGCCAGCGCAACTGCACCAGCAGAGCCATGTTGCGGCGACCGGCGGCGTCCGCCGGCCACTGGGCCGGCAGCCAGCGCAGCGGGCGGGGCCGGGGCTGGTTTCGGGTAGTCTTCACCTGTCGGCGTCCTTCGCGGTCCGGCGCAGGACGAGGCTATAGCCCGCGAGCGTCATCGCCGCCATCGCGAACCAGGTGATCGCATATTGCAGGTGATTGTTCGGGAAGCGCACGACCGTGAGGCCGCCTATCGGATAGCCGGAGGACGGGCTGGCTTGCGCGTCGATGAAATAGTTGCCGGCGTCCATGCCACGGCTGCGGGCGATGGCGGCGACGTCGCGCGAATACCAGCGGTCGGCGGCGGGATCGTTGCTGCGCAGGAAGCCGCCGCCCGGTTCGGACAGGCGCAAAAGGCCGGTCACGCGCACGCTGCCCGCCGGCCGGTCATAGGCCGTGCGGCGGCTAGGAACGAAGCCGCGATTGACGAGGATGATGCTGCCGTCGGGGCGGCGCATGGGCGCGAGCAGCCAGAAGCCGGGGCCTCGAACGGTGGACGCCTGGACCAGCGCGGCCTTGTCGTTGAGGAAGATGCCGCTGGTGGTGACGCGGCGATATTCGTCGGCCTTGGTCGCGCTGTCGGGTGGAGGGACGGGGGCGGCGTGGATGCGGGCATCGACCCGGGCGATCAGGTCGCGTTTCCAGCCGAGGCGCTGCACCTGCCAGACGCCGAGCGCCGCAAAGCCGGAAAAGAGGAGAAGGGCGATCGACGTCAGGCCGATCAGGAAGGCCGGGGAACGCCGGCGGCGCTCCCCGGACCCTGCGGATGTCACGGCATCTCGCTCATATTGCTCATGGTGCGCATTTCCTGGGTCGACCCCATGTCCATGTTCATGTCGCCCATGTCCTGCTGGGCGTGGGGCATCATGTTGCTGTTGAGGTGATACATCACCCACATGGAGCCGGACAGGGTGATGACGACCAGCACCAAGGTCAGCATCATCGCCATGAACGACCAGCCGCCTTCGACCCGCGTGTTCATGTGCAGGAAGTAGATCATGTGGACCACGACCTGCACGGCGGCGAAGGCCATGATGACGAAGCCGGTGAGGCGCGGATCGCCCAGCACGCCGGACATGACGAGCCAGAAGGGGATGGCCGTCAGGATCACCGACAGGCCGAAACCGATCATATAGCTGCCGAAGCTGCCATGCGCGCCTTCGTCATGATGTTCCTCATGGTGGCCGTGGCTGTCGCCATGACTGTGGACAGCGTCGCTCACCGCAGGACTCCCATCAGATAGACAAAGGTGAAGACGCCGATCCAGATGACGTCGAGGAAGTGCCAGAACATGCTGAGGCACATGAGGCGGCGCTTGTTGGCGGGGATCAGCCCCTTGCGCGCGACCTGCACCATCAGCGTGATCAGCCAGATCGAGCCGAAGGTGACGTGCAGACCGTGGGTGCCGACCAGCGTGAAGAAGGCGGAGAGGAAGGCGCTGCGCTGCGGCCCCGCGCCCTCATGGATCAGGTGCGCGAATTCATAGAGTTCGATCGACAGGAATGCGCCGCCGAAGAGCAAGGTGACGAACAGCCATCCCTGCGTCGCGCTGGCCCGGTTCTTCTCCATCGCCAGCATGGCGAAGCCATAGGTGATGGACGAGAAGAGCAGCATCGCGGTGTTCACCGCCACCAGCGGCAGGTCGAACAAATCCTTCGGCCCCGGCCCGCCGGCATAGTTGCCGCCAAGCACCGCATAGGTGGCGAAGAGGATGGCGAAGATGAGGCAGTCGCTCATCAGGTACATCCAGAAGCCCAGCATGGTGCTGTGGCCTTCGTGGAGGTGCGGTTCTTCCGGCAGATGGTAGGACCGGGGGTCCGTGGATGCAGTCACGCTGCTCATATCAGTCAGGCTCCCGCCGCGAGGGCGCGCGTGCGCGCTTCCTCGGTGCGCGTCACGACATCCGCGGGGATGTAGAAGTCGCGCTTGTAGTTGAAGGTGTGGCCGATGGCGACCGCGATCATGCCGATGAAGCTCAGGCCCGCGAGCCACCAGATGTACCAGATCAGGCTGAAGCCGCAGAGCGTGGCGAGGGCGGCGAGGATGACGCCCGCGCCCGTGCTGCTGGGCATATGGATCGGCTGGAAGCCGGTCGTCGGACGCTGGTAGCCGTTCCGCTTCATGTCCGCCCAGGTGTCGCCGTCATAGACGACGGGCGTGAAGGCGAAATTATATTCCGGCGGGGGCGAGCTGGTCGCCCATTCCAGCGTGCGGCCGTTCCAGGGATCGCCCGACAGGTCACGCAGCTCGTTCCGCTTCCAGATGGAGACGGCGAACTGGATCAGCATCGCGCCGATGCCGGCCGCGATGGTGACGGCACCGATGGCGGCGATGACGAACCAGATCTGGAGCGAGGGGTCGTCGAACACCCGCATCCGGCGGGTCACGCCCATCAGGCCCATGACGTAGAGCGGGCCGAAGGCGAGCCAGAAGCCGACATTCCAGCACCAGAAGCTGACATGGCCCCAGAACTGGTTCAGCTTGTAGCCGAACGCCTTGGGCCACCAATAGTTGATCGCCGCGAACAGGCCGAACAGCACGCCGCCGATGATCACATTGTGGAAGTGCGCGATCAGGAACAGCGAATTGTGCAGCACGAAGTCGGCGGGCGGCACCGCGAGCAGCACGCCGGTCATGCCGCCGATGGTGAAGGTCAGCATGAAGGCGACCGTCCACATCATCGGCAGCTCGAACCGCACCCGGCCGCGATACATGGTGAACAGCCAGTTGAAGAGCTTCGCCCCCGTCGGGATCGAGATGATCATCGTCGTGATGCCGAAGAAGCTGTTGACGCTGGCACCCGACCCCATGGTGAAGAAATGGTGCAGCCACACGAGGTAGGAGAGCACCATGATGCAGCAGGTCGCGTAGACCATCGAGGTGTAGCCGAAGAGGCGCTTGTTCGAGAAGGTCGAGGTGACTTCGGAGAAGACGCCGAACAGCGGCAGGATGAGGATGTAGACTTCCGGGTGGCCCCAGATCCAGATGAGGTTCACGTACATCATCGGGTTGCCGCCGAAGTCGTTCGTGAAGAAGTTGGTGCCGGCGTAGCGATCCAGCGAGAGCAGGACCAGCGTCGCCGTCAGGATCGGGAAGGAGGCGACGATCAGGACGTTGGCGCAGAGCGAGGTCCAGGTGAAGACCGGCATCTTCATGAGGGACATGCCGGGCGCGCGCATCTTGATGATGGTCGCGATGAGGTTGATGCCCGACAATGTCGTGCCCACGCCCGCCACCTGCAAAGCCCAGATATAATAGTCGACGCCGGTCGCCGGGCTATAGTCGATGCCCGACAGCGGCGGGTAGGCGAGCCAGCCGGTCTGCGCGAATTCACCCAGGAACAGCGAAGCCATCACCAGCACCGCGCCGCCCGTCGTCATCCAGAAGGAGAAGTTGTTGAGGAACGGGAAGCTGACGTCGCGCGCGCCGATCTGGAGCGGGACGATATAGTTCATGAGGCCGGTGATGAAGGGCATCGCCACGAAGAAGATCATGATGACGCCATGGGCGGTGAACACCTGGTCATAATGGTGGGCGTTGAGATACCCTTCCGACCCGTTGAAGGCGATCGCCTGCTGAAGGCGCATCATGATGGCGTCGGCAAAGCCGCGCAGGAACATGACGAGGCCCAGCACCATGTACATGATGCCGATCTTCTTGTGATCGACGCTGGTGAACCATTCCTTCCAGAGATAGCCCCAGAGCTTGAAATAGGTGAGCGCCGCGACCAGCGCCACGCCGCCCAGCACCACCGCGCCGAACGTGGCGACCACGATGGGCTCGTGCCAGGGGAAGGCGTCCCAGGTCAGGCGACCGAAGATCATCTGTGCTGTCGTCATGTCTCTTTACCGATGCTGGGCGTGCGCGTCAGCGCCGCCGTGAGAGCTGTGATCCATCGCGGGCGCCTTCGCGCCGGGCGCGTCGGGGGCGGTTTCCTGCCCCTTATTCTGGTCGGTCTGTTCGATCACATGGCTGTCGGGGAAGTCATATTGCAGCCCCTGGGTGTCATGCGCGGATTCCTTGCCCGCGCCGCCCATCATGTCGACATGCATCAACTCGCCCATGCAGCGCTGGCCGGGCCGGGGGCAGAGGTTGACGACCGCGTCGAACAGCTTGGGGTCGGCGGCGGTGAAATAGGCGACCGGGGCCTTCTCGCTGGGCTTGGCGAGCGAGAGATAGAGGGTGCGGTCGAGCGGCACCTTGCTCGCCCGGACCAGCGCGACCCACTTGTCGAAGCCGGCCCGGTCCATCGCCTGATAGTTGAAACGCATATGGGTGAAGCCCGCGCCCGAATAGTTGGCGGACAGGCCCTTGCCGGACGCCGGCCGATTGGCGACGGCGTTCAGCTGCGTCTTCATGCCGGGCATGGCGTAGATCTGCCCCGCCAGTTCGGGCACGTAGAAGCTGTTCATCACGGTCGAAGCGGTGATGTCGAAGCGGACGGGCACGTTGGTCGGCACCGCCAATTCGTTGACGGTCGCAATGCCCAGTTCCGGATAGATGAACAGCCATTTCCAGTCGAGCGCGACCACCTGCACCACCAGCGGTTTCGCCTTGGGATCGATCGCGGTCTTCGCGTCGATGCGGTCGAGCGGGCGGTAGGGGTCCAGCTTGTGCGTGCTGACCCAGGTCAGCGCGCCCAGGCAGATGATGATGAGCAGCGGCGCCGACCAGATCAGCAGTTCCAGCTTCGTGCTGTGATCCCAGTCCGGATCATAGTCCTTTTCCGTGGCCTGGTTGCTGGCGCGATAGCGGATCGCGAACCAGACGACCATCGCCATCACCGGCAGCACGATGAGCAGCATCAGCGCGGTCGAGATCAGGATCAGGTCGCGTTGTTGCAGCGCAATATCGCCGGAGGGGTTCATCACGACCCAGTTGCACCCCGCGAGGGGTGCCGCCAGAATCGGGGCCGACCAGCGCAAAAGCCTGATCCGGTTGGGAGAGAATGGCTGAGACATGGCGCGCGCCTATCCTGTCTTTCGGGAGTCGGCCAGTGGGCAATTTGTCCCATTCTGTGCGGACGCAAAAATTATTACGGGGGTGGGATACTGCTTAGACTCTGGCGGTTTTCTGTTATGTTGCCTTTTCCTGGCCGCTGGCAGACGAGTAAACCGCGTCGGCGGCCCAGCCAAGGAGCGGATGCCTATGAGTTCTGGGGCCATTGCCTTCACCTCCACGCCACTTGAGGATGACGCGCGCAAGATCAACGCGCGTGACCATGCGATTGCGCCGGGTGATATTTCCATCGGTGTGATCATCGGTCGCACCTCCGAATTCTTCGATTTCTTCGTCTATGCCATCGCGTCGGTGATCGTGTTCCCCAGCCTGGTCTTCCCCTATGTGGATGCCCTGACCGGTACGCTCTATTCCTTCGCCATCTTCTCCGTGGCCTTCATCGCCCGCCCGATCGGATCGCTGGTCTTCATGGCGATCGACCGCCGCTATGGCCGCGGCACGAAGCTGACCGGCGCGCTGTTCCTGCTGGGCAGTTCGACCGTGGCGATCGCCTTCCTACCGGGTTACGAGACGATTGGCCATTATGCTGCATTAGTGCTGGTCATCCTGCGCGCCGCACAGGGGATCGCGCTGGGCGGCACATGGGACGGGCTCGCGTCGCTGCTGTCGCTGAACGCGCCGCAGCATCAGCGCGGCTGGTACGCGATGGTGCCGCAGCTTGGCGCGCCGCTGGCGCTGCTGGTGGCGAGCGGGCTGTTCGCCTTCTTCCTGCTGAACCTGTCGCCGGAGGATTTCATCAGCTGGGGCTGGCGCTATCCCTTCTTCGTGGCGTTCGCGATCAACGTGGTGGCGCTGTTCGCGCGGCTGCGCATCGTGGTGACGAACGAGTTCGCGCGTCTGTTCGAGCAGCGTGACCTGGTGCCGTCGCCCGTGCTGCCGACGGTCAAAGCGGAAGGGCGCAACATCATCATCGGCGCGTTCGCCCCGCTGGCGAGCTTCGCGCTGTTCCACATGGTGACGGTGTTCCCCCTGAGCTGGATCGCGCTCTATACCAACCAGCCGATCGAGCGGTTCCTGATCATCGAGATGATCGGCGCGTCCGTGGGTCTGCTGGCGATCGTGGTGTCCGGTTTCATCGCCGACCAGATCGGCCGGCGTTCGCTGCTCGGCTGGTCGGCGGGCGGGATCGCGGTGTTCAGCGTCATGGCGCCGCTGCTGCTGAACGGTGGGGACCTTGGCGAAGTGGCGTTCATGATCCTGGGCTTCATGCTGCTTGGCCTTGCCTTCGGCCAGTCGTCGGGGGTGGTGGCGTCCAACTTCGCGACGGAGGCGCGCTATACCAGTTCGGCGCTGACGTCCGACCTTGCCTGGCTGGTCGGTGCGGGCTTCGCGCCGCTGGTCGCGCTGCTGCTGTCGGTCAAGTTCGGGCTGGCGGCGTCGGGCGTTTACCTGCTGTCGGGCGCGGTGGCGACGATGATCGCGCTGTACGTCAACAAGGAACTAGCGGGCCGGGACCGTTAACCGGCCGCTTTCCGCATGCGCGCCAAGGCCTTCCGGTCGAACCAGCCGGTGAGGCCTGGGCGAGGGCGCCAACGGGGGAGCCATTCGCCATAGAGGCTTGAAAGGCGCGCGGGGAGCCCATCCGGCCCCTCGCGCGTCATGATGTCTGACAGGATGCGGTTCTGGAAGAAGCGCACCGAATAGCTGACGAGTCGCCGATATTGCATCACCCAGCTGGCGGGGCGGAGCAGGCTGACCTGTTCGCACAGGAAGCCCGCGCCGTCGCAGGCCAACACCCGGTCATGCACCCAATGGCTGTCCGCCTGAAGACCGGTGTGCGCGAGGCTGGCCACCAGCCCGTCGTCGCCGATCAGGTCTTCGGGCAGGCGCAGGCCCCGGTCGCGGATCGCGGCGACGAACCGTCCCGACAGGGCGTAAAGATCGCCGAATAGCCCGCCCTCGGCGCGCAGCCCGGCTTGGTAGGTGGCCGCCATCCGCCCGTTCATCGGCAGTCCGGCGGCAGCGTTGGCGGCGGGATGCGCGGCAAGATCGGCCACCAGCGCGTCGATCGATCCGGCGACGATCTCCGCGTCGCCGTCCATGAAGATGACGGCGCTTTCCCCGCCGGTCAGCAGGTCATGGACGGCATGATTCCAGGTGCGCGACTTGCCGCCTTGCGCGATGTCGTGGACGATGACGTTGGCGCGCCCGCCAGCCGCAGCCCGCGCGCGCTCTGCGGTCGCGTCGGTGGTGCCGTTCACCAGCACATGGAAGACGGTATCGGGTCGGTCGAGCGGCAGCGAGGCGAGGCAGCGGCCGATCCGGCGTTCCTCCTGATGCGCGAAGATGGCGACGGCTACGGAGGCCAGAGCGAGGGGCGGTTCGGCCGTCATCGGATCAGCGGAAATCCCAGCTTTGCTGGCCGTGCTGGGCGGCGTCGAGGCCCTCCGCCTCGGCTTCCGGGCTGACGCGCATGGGGATGAGGAGCGACACCATCAGCGCGGCGATGGCGCTGCCGACCAGCGCCCAGAGCGCGATGACGGCAAGGCCGATGCCTTGAGCGGCAAGCGCGCCCAAAAGGCTGACATTCTGTTCGAAGCCGACGCCGCCCAGCATCGGCAGCGCGAAGACCGGCAGGAGCAGAGCGCCGGCCGCGCCGCCCACGCCGTGGATGACGAAGATTTGCGCGGCATCGTCCACCCATTTGCCGGTGGCCAAGGTAGCGAGGCGGCAGAGGATCGCGGCGATGGCGCCGATCAGCATCGCGCCGCCCGTCCCGACCAGCGCGGCGGAGGCGGAGATGGCGGCGACGCCGGCCAGCGCGCCGGACAGGATGCCGGTGGCGCTGCTGCGACGGGCAAGCACGCGGTCGAGCAGAGCCCACAGGAGCGCGCCGGCGCAGGCGGCGAAATGATGGTTGAGAATGGCGGTCGCGGCGTCATCCGTCGCGCCGAGCGCCCAGCCGCCGACCGCGCCGGACAGGCCGATCCACAGCAGCGCGCCGCCGGTGAGGGCAAGCAGCGGGGCGTGGCCCGGCTGCGTCCGTTCGCGGCGACTGCCGACGATGAGCGCGAGTGCGAGGGCGGAAAATCCGGCCGTGGCATGGACGGTCAGCCCACCGGCGAAATCCATGACGCCCAGCTCCGCCAGCCAGCCGCCTCCCCAGACGGCATGGACGACCGGCGCATAGACGATGAGCAGCCAGAGCGGGGCGAAGGCGAGCCACCAGCCGATCGCGGTCCGCTCCGCCACTGCCCCCACCATCAGCCCGGCGGCGAGCAGGGCAAGGGCGAGCTGAAACAGGACGAAGGCGGATTCCGGCACGGTCAGCCCGTCGCGCAGTGCCCCGAGATTGGCGAGCATCAGGTTCGCGCCGCCGCCCAGCCAACTATCGCCTGGCGCATAGGCAAGGCTGTAGCCTGCGACGGCCCAGGCGAGCGAGACGGTTCCCGCCACGGCGGCGACCTGCGCCGCGACGGACAGGGCGCTGCGCACATTCACCTGGCCCGCAAAGCGCAGCATCAGTCCCGGTAGCGCAGCGAAAAGCAGCAGCAGGGCACAGAGGATCATCCAGCCGGTGTCGCCGCTGTCCGCGGCCGCCACCTGCGCGACGGCGGGCTGCGAGTTCGCCACCGCAAGGAACAGCAGCAGGGCATGGGGAAAGCGCATGAAATTCCGTTCGCTTATGATCTTTGCGGCGGGTTTAGCCGACGGGCGGTAAAGTTTTCGATAAGCATGGGGCGAATGCGTTGGCTGAAATGCGACAGGTGAAGTTCATACCATCGTGGCGTTGAAAATGCGTCGGACGCGCTCGCGAGGCGCTTGCTTTGCGCGCGTGACGCGACTGGGAGGCGACGGAGACGCGACACTCGCGCCACGGTCGCGCTTCGGTGGCGCGACAGGAAGGCGACAGAGGGCAAGCGGGTTGCTGTGGCAGAAGGATGTGACGGGGCATAGATCCCTTGGATCAGAGGCTGCACGATTAGGAAAGGTGTGGGTTTGAGGGAGGAAGCGGGATGCCGGGTCAAGCCCGGCATGACGGGGGGTGAGGGGGGCGGCGGAAGGGGATTCT
>JACESO010000056.1 GCA_013911745.1 Sphingobium sp.
CACCGCGCCCCACCCGCTCACCCTCTGGTATCGCCAGCCCGCCGCCAAGTGGACGGAGGCCCTGCCCATCGGCAACGGCCGCTTGGGCGCGATGGTCTTCGGCGGCACGGCGCAGGAAAAGCTGCAACTCAACGAAAGCACTCTTTGGGCGGGACAGCCCTACGACCCGGTCAACCCGGACGCGAAGGCGAACCTGCCCAAAGTCCGCGACCTCATCTTCGCCGGCCGGATCGAGGAAGCCGAAGCGCTCGCCAACAAGATGCTGATGGCAAAGCCGCTCACGCAAATGCCCTATCAGACGCTGGGCGACCTGATCCTCGACTTTCCGGGCCTCGGGAAGGAAAGCGCCTATCATCGCGAGCTCGATCTCGACGCCGCGATGGCGACCACGCGCTTCACCGCGAACGGCGCGACCCATGTCCGTCAGGTCATCGCGTCGCCCGCCGACAACATCCTCGCCATCCGCCTGACCTCGACCGGCAAGCTCGACGTGGACATCGCCCTCCGCTCCCCGCAGCGCGACGTTCAGATCGCGGCGGACGGCCCCACCGGCCTGCTCCTCACCGGCCGCAACGGTTCGTCCAAGGGCATCGAAGGCAATGTCCGCTTCGCCGCCCGCCTGACCGCCAGCATCGACGGCGGCCGCGCGACCCAAAGCCCCGACGGCCGCCTCTCCATCCGTGGCGCGAAGACCGTCACCCTGCTCCTCGCCATGGCGACCAGCGCCCGCCGCTTCGACGATGTCTCCGGCGACCCCCTCGCCGCCACCGCCGCGGCATTGGCAAAGGCGAAGACCCACCCCTTCGCGCGCATCGCCGCCGACACCGCCGCCGCGCACCAGCGCCTGTTCCGCCGCGTCGCGCTCGACCTCGGCACCACGCCCGCTGCTGCACTCCCGACCGACGAGCGCATCGCCGCCTCCCAGACCAGCGACGATCCCGCGCTCGCCGCCCTCTATTTCCACTATGCCCGCTATCTGCTGATCTGTTCGTCCCGCCCCGGCGGCCAGCCCGCCAATCTTCAGGGCCTCTGGAACGACAGCCTCAATCCCCCCTGGGGCTCCAAATATACGATCAACATCAATACGGAGATGAATTATTGGCCCGCCGAGCCGGTGGCGCTGGGCGAATGCGTCGAGCCGCTGGTCCAGATGGTGCGCGAACTCGCCGTCACGGGCGCGCGCACCGCGCGGACCATGTATGGCGCGCGCGGCTGGGTGGCGCATCACAACACGGACTTCTGGCGCGCCACCGCCCCCATCGACGGCGCGCAGTTCGGCCTCTGGCCCACCGGCGGCGCGTGGCTCTGCACGCATCTGTGGGATCATTACGACTATAACCGCGACCGCACTTACCTCGCGTCAATCTACCCGCTGCTGGCAGGCTCCGCCCGCTTCTTCCTCGACACGCTCCAGCGCGATCCGACCACCGGCTTCCTCGTCACCAACCCGTCGATGAGCCCCGAAAATCCCCACGGCCATGGCGGCACCATCTGCGCCGGGCCGACGATGGACATGGGCATCCTGCGCGACCTCTTCACCCAGACGATGGAGGCCGCCACGATCCTGGGCACCGACGCGCCGCTCGTCGCGGAGATGCGCGCCGCCCGCGACAAACTCGCCCCCTACAAGGTCGGACGTCAGGGCCAGCTTCAGGAATGGCAGCAGGATTGGGACAGCGACGCGCCCGAACAGAATCACCGCCACGTCTCGCATCTCTACGGCCTGCATCCGTCGCGCCAGATTACGCCGGAAGGCACCCCCGCGCTCGCCGCCGCCGCCCGCCGCACGCTGGAGATACGCGGCGACCGCGCGACCGGCTGGGCGACCGCATGGCGCATCAACCTGTGGGCGCGGCTGCGCGAAGGCGATCACGCGCATGAGATACTGCGCTTCCTGCTCGGCCCCGAACGCACCTATCCCAATATGTTCGACGCGCATCCGCCCTTCCAGATCGACGGCAATTTCGGCGGCGCGGCGGGCATCGTCGAAATGCTGATGGACAGCCATGGCGACAGGATCGACCTGCTGCCCGCCTTGCCGAAAGCCTGGCCGGCCGGCCGCGTCACCGGCCTCCAGGCTCGGGGCCGCTGCGCCGTGGACGTCCACTGGCGGGACGGCACCCTCGACCGCGCGATCCTCCGCCCCGCCCTGTCCGGCCCCCGCACCGTCCGCCTCGGCGGGAAAAGCCGTACCCTGACGCTCAAGGCCGGAACGCCGGTCACGCTGACCCCCAAGGATTTCGCATGACCCTGCGCCGCTTCCTCCTGCCGATCGCCCTGCTCTGCGCCGGAACCAGCCTGTCCGCCCAAACCGCCCCCGCCGACCCGCTCGCTCCCACCGGCCGCTGGACCGCCTATGCAGCGGGCAGCGCCCAGCTTCCGCCGATGGGCTGGAACAGCTGGAACGCCTTCTTCACCGAAATCGACGAGGAGAAGCTGATGGGCTCGGCCCGTCGCATCCTCGACAGCGGCCTCGCGGAAAAGGGCTATCGCTACATCAACATCGACGATGGCTGGGCCTTGAAGCGCCGCACCAGCGATGATCGCCTGATCCTGCGCGCGGACAAATTCCCCTCCGCGCTCACCGGCAGGAACAAGGGCACGCCCTCCTTCCGCCCCCTCACCGACCGGCTCCACGCCATGGGGTTCAAGGCGGGCATCTATTCCGACCTTGGCCGCAACACCTGTTCGCAGGCCTATTCGGACGGCCCGACCCAGCTGCCCGAAGGCACTGTGGCGGAACGGGAAGTCGGCCTCTACGGCCACACCGACAAGGACATCCGCCTCTTCTTTTCCGATTGGGGTTTCGACGCGATCAAGGTGGACGGCTGCGGCATCCGCGCCTTCGCGGACGATGCGCCCCGCGTGCGGAGCGGCCAGTTCCGCGCGCTCGTCCCCATCATCGACCAGCACAGCGTCACCCGCTCGAACGTCCCGGCGGTGAAGGCGCTGTTCGCCGACATCAACCAGTCGCTCGCCCGCTACAATCCAGACGGCGACTATATGCTCTCGCTCTGCATCTGGGGCAGCGCCAATGTCCGCAGCTGGGGCAAGGACGTGGGCAACATCTCCCGCACCAGCGACGACATCTCCGCCGACTGGGGCCGGATGCTCACCAATTTTGACAGCGCCGCCCGCCGCGCCTTCTATGCGCATCCGGGCAGCTGGAACGATCCCGACATGCTCTTCATCGGCAAGGGCGATTTCGACGCGGATCACCTGACGGAGGCGCGCTCCCACTTCGCGCTCTGGGCGATGCTGAACGCGCCGCTGCTGATCGGCGCGGACCTGCGCTCGACGCCGCAGCCGCTGATCGACATTTTCGGCAATGCCGACCTCATCGCCCTCAATCAGGATTCCGCCGGCAACCAGGCAGTGATGGCCTTCGACGCGGACGGCTTCCAGATCCTCGTCAAGACGCTCGCGAACGGCGACAAGGCCGTTGCGCTGTTCAATCGCGGCCTTGCCCCCATCGACGCCGTGCTCACTGCCGATCACCTCAAGTTCCGCGCCGACCGCCCGGTCGCACTCGCCAATCTCTGGACCGGAGCCAAGAGCGACTTCACCAAGGAAATGAAGCTGCGCGTCGCGCCGCGCGAAACCGTCGTCTTCCGGGCAAAGGGCGAACGGGTGCTGGCCGACGGCCTCTATCTCTCCGAACAGCCCGGCATGGTGAACCCGGCCGCCGATGGCGTGGTCCAGCCCGAACCCGATCCCACCATCTACCGCTCGATCCCCAACTGGCGCGGTACGCGCGGCATTGGCGAGCGCCCCATGTATGCCGGCTGGGGCGGCGCGATGGCGGACTTCACCCCCTACAACCAGCCGCTGACGATCGCGGGCAAGACTTTCACCTCGGGCGTCGGCATCCTCGCCAACAGCCGCCTGGAAGTGCGCAACGCCGGCTTCGCCCGATTCTCGGCGCAGGTCGGCGTGGACGACAGCGCATTGGACGGCGACCAGCCGGTGCGCTTCTTCCTCTATGGTGACGGCAAGCCGCTCGCCAGCACCCCGCCGCTCCGCCGGGGCCAGCCAGCGCAGGCCATCGCCGCTGACGTCAAGGGCGTGAAGCTGCTCGAACTCGTCGCCCGCGCCGATGGGGTAAAGGGCAACGCCGTGCCCGTCAGCTGGGGGGACGCCGCGCTCCTGCGCTGACGTCCCCGCCCGCCGTCATCGCGCGATGGGAAGCTCGAACGACCCCACCGGCAACGGCGCTTCGTCATACAGGTTCACCACCGGCGAGTCCGCCCAGGCATAGCGCACCCGCGTCGCCGGCCGGCCGTCGCCAGCCAGCACAACCCGCGTCCCCTCCACCCGGCCGGGCACGAAGCGGCAGCTTCCCGCCTCCGCCCCGCACAGCTCGAAGCCGATGGCCTGCGCGGCGCTGCGCGTATGCAGCCCGCCCGTCAGCCCGGTAAAGTCGATCGCCGCGCCGCCATCGGTGGTCGCCGTCGCCCGCGCCCCCTGCGGCCCGCTGCGCGACACCGGCTCGCCATAGGCCACCGCCCGCATCGCCCGCGCCAGCCTGCGGCCGACCTCCTGCTTCTCGCCCGGATGGATGTCGAACGGATCGCCGATGTCGATCGCCGTCGCCAGCCCGCCATGCGCGTCCGCCGCCATCGCCCGGTACTGCGTCTGGCGCATCGCCGCCCATCCGCTGTCCTCCGGCTGCGTCACCGGCGCGCCATAGGCGGCCAGCTGCACCGCGACGAAGGGCAGGTCGGGCGATCCGAACTGCCGCCGCCAATCGGCCATCATCGCCTGCATCCGATCCTCATAACCGGGCAGATCGACATCGGACTCGCCCTGATACCAGGCCACCCCTTTCAGCCCGATGGCCCCCAGCGGCGCGATCATCCCGTTATAGAGCGTGCCGATGCCGGTCGTGTCGCCCCATGGCACGCGCGGCGCGCCGTCCGGCGTCTGCGCCGGCACGACATAGCGCCACCCCTCGCCCAGCGGCACATCGCCCGCCGCGCCCAGCGACAGGTTCAACACCTCGGCCGGTCCCGACAGCCCGCCATTGGCATATCCGTCCAGCACATTGACCACCAGGACGTTGCGCCCGGCCTTCAGCACGCCGGGCGGCACGTCGAAACTGCTCGGTTGCCAGCTTCTGGCGCTCATCCCGACCGTCTTGCCGTTGATCCACACCCGGCCGACATCGTCCAGCAGGCCGAGCGACAGCCTCGCATTCGCCGCCCTGGCCTGCGCCGCTGTCAGGTCGATGTCGCGGCGATACCAGACCATGCCATTATAGGCGGACAGCGCCGACACGCCCCATTCCTCCCACGGCCCGATCTTCGGCACCGGCGTCCAGTCCAGCGCCGCGCCCGGCTGCCACGGCTCCTTGCCGGCGGCGTCGCCCGTCGCCTTGCGCCACCAGCTCTCCCATTCCCGGCTCGCCGCGCGCTCTGCGGCGATCGGATCGCGGCCGTGCAGCGCGACGAGGTCCGACTGCGCCGACTGCCCCACCGCCGCCTGCGCCCGCGCGCCCATCCAAGGGCTGATGCGCGATCCGCCCCAGCTGCTCGCGATCGCGCCGATCGGCACCTTCGCCGTCTTGCGCAATTCCCGCGCCATGTAGAAGCAGGCGGCAGAAAAATCGCCAACGCTGTCCGGCCCCGCCGCGCGCCACACCGGCGCCTTGGGAAAATCGCGCAGCGGCGTGTCCGCCACGGCCCTTGGCACCAGCATCAGGCGCAGCTGGTCGTCGGCCGATCCACCGGTCTGCCCCCGTGCATCCTGCGCGAACCGCACTTCCAGCTCCATGTTGGACTGGCCGGAACACAGGAACACGTCGCCCACCGCCACGTCGCGCGCGCTCGCGGTGCCGGACGGTGCGCGCGCCTCCAGCGTCACCGGCCCGGGCGTCGCGACGGGATCGAACCGTGCCTCGAACCGTCCGTCGCGGTCGGCGCGGACCTCCCGCGTCTGCCCGGCGAAGGACAGCGACACCACCTCCCCGGCCTCGGCGCGTCCGGTGACCGTCACTGGATGGTCGCGCTGGATCACGGCATGGTCGCTGAATAGCGGATCGAACCGGGGCGCGGCGTCGGCCGCCGTGGCGGACAGGGCAATCAGGCTCACGGCCAAGGCCAGTGACCGGCGTGCATGATGTGGGAACGTCATCGCATCTCCTTCCGCGAGGCGGCTGTAGCTGCCCGCCCCGCACGTTGTTGTTAACGCTAACATGACAGCCCGATGCGGGCGGCTCGCCTGTCTATTTCGCCGTCCCGAAATCCAGATTCCGCGAGAAGAAGGGCATGACCTTGTCCTGTACCCGAAAAGACACGCCGCTCGTATGGTCGCCAGGATAGATTTCGAAGCTGTTGGCGACGCCGCTATTCTCCATCGTCTCGTGCAGCTTCTGCGCATCGTCCTTCAGCCCGTCCCTGTCGCCCACGTCGATCGCGATCGCGCGGTATCGTTTCAGATTGCCTATATACTGGTCGACGAAGGCCAGCGGCGCGTTGGCCGCCCATCGCGCCAGCACATCCGGCTGCACCACGCCGCCCTTGACCGGCAGGTCCATGTAGAGGGGCGGCTCCTTGGGGTTGGGCGACCATGCCGCCCCGACCGCCAGCTGTGCGCGCAGCAGGAAGGGCAGCTTCGCCGAATCGGCTTCCGTCTTCACCTGCTCCAACGTTGCCACCGCCTTCGCGTCGATCGGCCCGGCAGTCCGCGCCGACAGGCAGCAGGGGCTCATGATGTAAAGCGCGCCGAACATGTCGGAATGCTTCATGCCGATGCGGCTGGTGCCGTATCCGCCCATGCTGTGGCCGGCCAGGCCCCGGCTCTCCCGCTTGGCGATGGTGCGGTAATGGCCGTCGATATAGGCGATCAGGTCGTGGGAAATGAAGCGCTCGAAATCGCCGGTCGTCACCGAACTGGAATACATCGACCCGTTGTGCACCGTCTTGGAATCGGGCAGCACGACGATCATTTCCTTCGCGCCCTTGGCAAAGGCGTTCTGGATCGTTGCCGGCACATGGATTTCCCCGGCCCATTGCTCCGCGCCGATCGAATAGCCGTGCAGCGCATAGAGCACCGGATAGCGGCGCTTCGGCTCCTTGCCATAGCTGGGCGGCAGCACCACCAGCACGTCGCGGTCGGCCGCGTTACCCTCCAGATTGCCCTCGATCGCGGCGCTGTGCACCTTGATCCGCTGGATCGTCACGGCCTTCGCGCCTGCGATTGCCTGCGCCCCCGGCGTCGCCACCTGCGCGATTGCAGACGCCCCCAGCACCGTAGCGCCCATCATCGCCGCCGCCCATGCCAGTCGCTTCATCCCACTCTCTCCTGCCTGAAACGTCCGAAAGAAACCCCCGCCCGCGCCTCTCATCCGCGCAGCAGCCTCATCACCAAAGTCCGTATCCGCCCGTAATTCCCCGCCGCCAGCGGCCCCAGCACGCCGTGCTTCTCTTGCCGCATATGCGCCAGCGGGTGGCCGTCGGGACGAAAGACATAATGATCGAAAAAGGCGCGCCACGCCGCCCGCTCCGCCGCAGGTCGTTCCGCCACCGCGATCATCGCCAGCAGCATCGCGGTGTGCGGCGAATCCGGCCCGGCCCGAAATTCGTCCCACCAATAATTGACCAGGATGTTGACCGGCCCCAGCGCCTCCACCTGATGCCACCAGAGCTTGGGCATATAGAGCGCATCGCCCGGTTCCAGCAGCACGCTCACCGCCCGTTCCTGCGCCCTTGCAAAGCGCGGATAGGCGGGATTGTCGGGGTCCGCCGCCGCCATCGAGACCGGCTGCCCCGACAGCGTATGGTCGATCGGCCCGACATACAGATCGCCGATAGCCTCGGGCGGATAGAGGGTGAAGCGCCGCCGCCCCGCCACCACGCAGGCGATATTGTCATAGGTATCGTAATGGCAGGCAACGGTGGACCGGTTGCCCAGCCACAGCCGGGGCCGCACCTCCGGTCCCAGCAGCGGGCAGACATTCTCTTCCGCGAAACCGGGGAAATAGGTCTCCTCCGGCAACGACCCCATATAGCCCGTGCCCTCGCCCGCCGCATTGGCCGCGATCCGGGCGAGCGCCGCGGAAACGCTCAGGGACTCGCGCGCAAAGTTGAAGCCGTCCGGCCCGTCGCCATAATGATAACGCCCGGCGAGCGCGGCATCGCCTGCGAAATATTCGGCGGTCAGTCCCGCGTCGAATCGCCCGACATAGGCGAGCGCGGCGGCATCGCTCTCCCGCGCGGCCGCCACCGCCGGCCAGTCATCGCCCAGCCCCCGGATCGCCACCGGCCGCCCCGCCTCGGCAAGGGCGCGCAATCCCTCCCGGCCCTGCACATCGCGGGCGGCGATCTCCTGCACGGCGGCATCGGTGGGGGTCATGGCGCGGTCGCCGGCGTCAGGCCGGGACGGCCAGGCGGGCGTTGCGACGGCGGGCCATCAGCGGGATATGCTGCAACGACGCCGCCATCATATAGGCGAACTGCAAATGCCCCGCCCGGAACAGCGCCAGCACCGCCGCATCGTCCAGGTCGCCCAGCGCGTCCAGGCTGACCGTATAGAGCCCCTCCAGTCGTAGCCGCTCGCCATCATCGAAACTGAGCGCGATATCGATCGGCTCGATCAGCCGATGGGCCAGCAGCGCGGCGATGAAGGCATCGGTCGCCTGCCCGTCCGCCATCAGCCGGCCCAGCGCCTTCTGCACCGCCTTCAACGCCGCAGTCGGCTGCCCCTCCATGTCGAACAGCGATTCGCCGTCCGCCGCCGCGAAGCGGGCATGGGCCGGATCCAGCGCGATATTCTCGTCGGCCGCGAAGAAGCCTTCCCGCGCAGCCTCCAGCGGGAGGAAAGCCGGCCGGTCGTCGGGCGACAGCGTCAAATCCTCGCCCTCCGCAAAGCCCATCAACGCGCCGGCATAGAAGGCGCCGGTTTCGGCATGTTTGGAAAAAAGCAGCGGGCAGGCGGCCGACGCGGCAGCAAATTCGCCCAGCACGATGCGCACGAATGCGTTCGCGCCCCTGTGGGCGGGTCTCATCCGCACTGTTGCATGTGCGCCACTATTGACCAGTTCCAGACTATCCATGACCCCTCCCATTCTCGTCCCGCGCCTCTTTTTCCGCAGCGCGAATCCCAGCATTTCCTAGCGGGTTAACCGCTTTTACGTCCTGCGACCATATCCTATATAATTTCGCTTGATCGGCCGTTTCGATAGCGCTAACATTTCTCTCAGAAAAAAAGAAGAGCCGGGAGGATGATGAAATCTGCCTGCATAGGCGGAAGCAACTCCCCCCTGCTGAATAAAAGGATCGGCGCGGCAATGGTGCGGCGGCGGTCATGCGAGACTGTGACCCAAGGGGAGGATCATGAGTTACAATCCCATAGATATTTCGTCCGCACGCCGCCGCGTCGCGCTCGCCGCCACGGCCAGCCTGATGGCGCTCGTCGCCGCCACGCCCGCCTTCGCACAGGGGTCGGCCGCAGCCGAAGCCAGCGACGCCGACATCGTCGTCACCGGCATTCGCGGATCGCTTCAGCGCAACCTCGACATCAAGCGCGAATCCTCCGGCGTGGTTGATGTCATCTCGGCCGAAGACATCGGCAAGTTCCCGGACTCCAACGTCGCCGCCTCGCTGCAGCGCCTGCCGGGCGTCTCGATCCAGCGGAACGGCTCGCGCGGCGAACCGCAGGGCATCTCGGTCCGCGGCTTCGGCGGCGACTTCAACGAAACGCTGGTGGACGGCCGCCGCATCTCGACCGCGTCGGGCGGCCGCTCGGTCGACTTCACCACGGTCGGCGCGGACTTCGTGGGTCAGCTCGCCGTCTACAAGACGCCGGAACTCTCGCTGTCCAGCAGCTCCATCGGCGCGACGCTCAACATCTCCTATCCCAAGCCCTTCGACAAGCCGGGCACCCGCGTCGCGATGAGCGCGTCGGGTTCGGTGCAGGATGAATCGGGCAAGGTCGTTCCGACCGTGGGCGGCCTGTTCAGCACCACCTTCGCCGACGACACGATGGGCATTCTGGTGGACGCCATCTACACCCGCCGCGACACACAGACGAATCGCGTGTTCGTTTCGGGCTGGCAGGGTAACAGGATCGCGCCGTGCCAGATTTCCGGCAGCGCGGCGACCATCTGCCGTCCGTCGCAACCGGGCACGCCTAATCGTAACCCGGATGAAATCAAGAACACGACCGCCTGGTATCCGCAGCAATATGGCGCCGACCAGCGCTACACCAAGGATGAGCGGATCGACGGCCGCATCGCCTTCCAGTGGCAGCCGTCCGACGACATCCTGCTGACCATCGACGACAATTATTCGCGTCAGAAGGTCACGACCGACATCGACGGCTTCGGCGTCTGGTTCAACCAGGACGACCTGCGTGGCGTCAAACTGGACGGCAACGGCACGATCGTCGATTTCACGCAGGCCAGCACCCCCACGGACTTCACCGCCGGAACCGACAAGAATATCCTGGAAACCAACCAGGTCGGCCTGAACCTGAAGTGGGACGCAACGGAAAATCTGACGTTCGACGCTGACGCCAGCTATTCCAAAAGCCGCCTAAACCCCGACGGGCAGGTCAGCAGCGAGGGCGCCGACATAGGTTATGGCGGCCTGCTTGGCACCAGCCTCGGCGTCCGCGTCACCGGCGACAGCAGCAAGGTCATTCCCGAACTCACGACCTACGGCCCCGCGGGCAACCAGGGTCGGTTCACCGACCAGTCGATCATCGGATCGCACGTAACCGTCCGCACCGCGCAGAAGAACAGCGACGAAATCAAGCAGTTCCGTCTGGGCGCGACCTGGAAGCAGGACGACCTGACGATCAAGGTCGGCGGCCGGTACATGGAGGATGAATTCTCCCTCCAGAACCGCAACACCTTCGCCAACAACTATTGGCAGGCCTATGCGGGTTACGGCGCACCGTCGGGCCGCACCTCCGGCGTCCCGATCCCCGCCAGCCTGATCCAGGGCACGATCAGCACGAAGGGCTGGATTCCGGGCTTCAGCGGCTCGCTGCCGCCGGTCCTGCTGAACTATGACGCCCGCGCCTATTCGCAATATCTGGAAAGCCTGTGGGTCGGCCCCAACACGCCGGGTTACAACACCGGCTGCTGCACCGGCTTCAACGGCACGATCGACCTCGCCCTCGACCCAGGCAGCGTCCAGAACATCCTGGAAAAGAGCTGGTCGGCCTGGATCAGCGCCAGCTTCAACACCGAAATCGCCGGCATGCCCTTCAAGGTCAACGCCGGTGGCCGTGAGGAAAGCACGAAGATCATCTCGGCGGGCATCGGTCGCCTTCCGACCTCGATCGTGGGCAGCGCGGCGGACCCGACGCTGCTGACCATCGCCTTCACGCCCGAGCAGCCGGTGTCGACCAGCAGCACCTATTCCTACTTCCTGCCGGCCATCGACATGAAGCTGGAAATCACGGACAAATTCCACGTCCGCTTCGACGCTTCGCGCACGCTGACCCGTCCGGGCCTCAACACGCTCACGCCGGTGCTCAACGTCGGCAGCGGCCAGCGCGTCGGCGCCCTCACCGCCACTGGCGGCAACCCGGCGCTCAAGCCCTATCTGGCCGAGAATTTCGACTTCGGGGCGGAGTGGTATTACCAGCGCAACAGCTATGCGTCGGTGAACTTCTTTATCAAGAATGTGTCGAACTTCATCGTCGCGGGCACCGAACGGGCCACCATCAACGGCGTCATCGACCCGTCGACCGGCCAGCCGGCGCAGTTCACCGTCTCGCGGCGCGTGAACGGCCCCGACGCGACCGTCCGCGGCGTGGAACTCGCTTGGCAGCATGTGTTCGGCGACAGCGGCTTCGGCTTCAACGCCAACGCCACCTTTGTCGAAACCAACAAGCCTTATGACCGCTCCGACCTGTCGACCAGCGGCTTTGCCGTGACGGGTCTCGCCAACTCCGCGAACCTCGTGGCCTTCTATGACAAGAACGGCTTCGAATTCCGGACTGCGCTCAACTGGCGCGACAAATATCTGTCGCAGTTCGGCCAGGCGCAGAACAACTCGCTCTATGGCGCGGAGCCGACCTTCGTCAATTCGGCGCTTCAGATCGACCTCAGCACGAACATCCGTCTGACCGATCAGTTCAGCGTCTTCGGCGAAGCGCTCAACATCACGAACGAAACGCAGAGCACCCACGGCCGGTTCTCGAACCAGCTGCTGGATGTCTATGCCTACGGTCGCCGCTTCACTGCGGGCGTGCGCTACCGCTTCTAACCGTGTCTCGCCCTGGAGGGGGTGTCGCTTGACACCCCCTCCCTTTTCAGGGGTATCCTTGTCCCATGGTCACTCCGGTCCGCAACATCGTCATCGTCGGCGGCGGAACCGCCGGATGGCTGACCGCCGGCGTCATCGCCGCGCGGCATCAGGGACGCGCCGACTTCACCGTCACCCTGGTCGAATCCCCCAACGTCCCCATCATCGGCGTTGGCGAAGGGACATGGCCCACGATGCGCAGCACCCTGTCGCGCATGGGCGTTTCCGAAACAGACTTCTTCCGCGAATGCGACGCTGCCTTCAAGCAGGGCGCCTATTTCGCCCGCTGGACCACCGGCGCGCCGCATGACGGCTATTATCATCCGCTGATGCTGCCCCAGAGCTTCGGCCAGGTGAACCTAGCCCCGCACTGGCTCGCCGCCGACGGCGATGACAGTTTCTGCAACAGCGTCTGCTCGCAGGGGCGCATCTGCGACGAGGGCCTCGCGCCCAAGACGATGGCGACCGCCGAATATGACGCGCTCGCCAACTATGCCTATCATCTCGACGCCGGCAAGTTCGCGCCCTTCCTGCAACGCCATTGCTGCGAAAAGCTCGGCGTGCGTCATGTGCTGGCCGATGTGGAAGACGTGCTGATGCGCGACAATGGCGACATCCGCGCCATCCGCACCACCCAGGCGGGCGAGGTGGAGGGCGACCTGTTCGTCGACTGCACCGGGTTCAAGGCGCTGCTGATCGAAGGGGTGATGGGCGTGCCCTTCAAGCCTTGCAACGACATCCTCTTCTGCGACACCGCGCTCGCGATGCAGGTGCCCTATGACGCGCCCGACAGCCCGATCGCCTCGCACACCATCTCGACGGCGCAGAGCGCGGGCTGGATCTGGGACATCGGCGTGCAGTCGCGGCGCGGCACCGGCCATGTCTATTCCAGCAACCATATCTCGGACGAAGAGGCGGAGCGCGAGCTGCGCGCCTATGTCGGCCCCGCCGCCGAAGGCCTGTCCGCGCGCAAGATCAAGATCCGCTCGGGCCACCGCGAGACGTTCTGGAAGGGCAATTGCGTCGCGGTGGGCCTCGCCGCCGGCTTCCTGGAACCGCTGGAGGCTTCGGCCATCGTCCTCATCGAACTGTCGGCGAAGATCATCGCCGAACAGATGCCCGCCAATCGCGAGGTGATGGACATCGTCGCCCGGCGCTTCAACGCGACCACCCATTATCGCTGGGGCCGGATCATCGACTTCCTGAAGCTCCATTATGTCCTGACCCAGCGCACCGACAGCGATTTCTGGCGCGACAATGTCCGGCCCGAATCCATCCCCGACCGGCTTCAGGATCTGCTGCTGCTGTGGAAATACCAGCCGCCCGGCTTCCATGAGGAATTCGACCGGGTGGAGGAGGTGTTTCCCGTCGCCAGCTATCAATATGTGCTCTACGGCATGGGCTTCCGCACGGAGGTGGATCGCGGCGCGCTGACCCGCGACGCCTCGCTCGCCAGCCGCGCGATGCGCGAAAACGCCGCGATGACGCAAAAGCTGCGCGCCGGCCTGCCGCGCCACCGCGACCTCATCGACAAGATCGTAAGCCACGGATTGCAGCCGGTCTGACCGGCCGCCTCGTTGACAAGGCTTCGCAACAACCGTCCAGCCGGCCCATTATGATTGCGCTATCATTTTTACCAGAGAGCGGTTTTCGCCAGATTGCAAACCATCATCCGCCCATGCGAACCATCCGTAACAAGGATTGCGCCCATTCCATGTTAGCGTTATCCAAATGCCAGACAACTTGAGAGGATCAGCATGACCAAATCCCTGCGCGCCCGTCGCGCCGCCCCCCTCCTCACCGCCCTTCTTTCCACGGCCGCGCTTCTGTCTGGATGCCAGCAGTCCGCCACCAACGATGCCGCGCCGAACGCCGCCGCCGGCAAGGAAGCCAGGCGCGACGCATCCGAATATCTGTCGCAGCCGCTGGTCAAGGACATCTACACCGCCGATCCGTCCGCCCATGTCTGGGACGGCAAGATCTATGTCTATCCCAGCCACGACATTGACGGCCCGACGCCGGAGGACGATCTGGGCGCGCATTTCGAAATGCGCGACTATCGCATCCTGTCGATGGACAAGATCGGCGGCCCGGTGACGGTCGGCCCGGTCGCGCTCGACGTCAAGGACGTGCCCTGGGCCGACAAGCAGATGTGGGCGCCCGACGCCGCGAAGAAGGGCGACACCTATTATCTCTACTTCCCGGCCAAGGACAAGGAAGGCGCGTTCCGCATCGGCGTCGCGACCTCCAAGTCGCCGACCGGCCCGTTCAAGGCCCAGCCGCAGCCGATCAAGGGCAGCTTCTCGATCGATCCGGCCGTCTTCACCGACACCGATGGGCAGAGCTACATGTATTTCGGCGGCATCTGGGGCGGCCAGCTTCAGCGTAACCTGGGCGGCAAATATGACGCCAACGGGTCCAAGACCGACCTCGGCCAGGACGACAAGCCCGCCATCGCCCCGCGCGTGGCGAAGATGTCCGGCGACATGCTGGAATTTGCCGAAACCCCGCGCGAAATCCAGATCGTCGACGACAAGGGCAAGCCGCTGCTGGGCGGCGACCATGACCGCCGCTTCTTCGAGGCGTCGTGGATGCACAAATATAAGGGCAAATATTATTTCAGCTATTCGACCGGCGACACCCATTATCTGGTCTATGGCATAGGCGACAGCCCCTACGGCCCCTTCACCTACAAGGGCCGCATCCTGGAGCCGGTGGAAGGCTGGACCACCCACCATTCGATCGTGGAATGGGGCGGCAAATGGTGGCTCTTCTACGCCGACAGCCAGCTGTCCGGCCAGACCCGCCTGCGCAACGTCAAGGTGACGGAACTGAAGTATAACCCGGACGGCACGATCCAGACGATCAATCCGTTCGTGAAGAAAGGCGCTGCCGACTGAGCGCGCCCGGGCGCGGGGGAAGTGCCCTCCCCCGCGCCTTTTTTTTTACGACACATATGGGGCGGGCGCATGGCTCCCCCGCCAGCATCAGGACGCCGGCCAGCGGCGCCACCGCCTCGGGGAGACTGACATGAAGACCGCCTATCTGTTGCGCGCGGCCGGCGCGATGTTGTGCCTTTCGACCTCGCCCCTCGCCCATGCGCAGGCCGCCGCAGCGCCTGCAGGCGACGTCTGGACGGAGGCCGATGCCAAGGCCCGCGCCATCGTCGGCCAGCTCACCCTGGACGAGAAGGTCGATCAGCTTCTCAACACCGCGCCCGCCATTCCCCGCCTCAATATCCCCGCCTACAACTGGTGGACGGAATCACTGCACGGCGCGATCGGCGCGGTGCCGACCACCAATTTCCCCGAACCCATCGGCCTCGCCGCGACCTTCGACGCACCCCTGGTCAAGCAGGTTGCGTCCGCGATCAGCACGGAGGTGCAGGCGTTGCATACGCTCGGTCGCCAGACCGGGCATCTCGGCCGCATCGGCACCGGGCTCGACACCTGGTCGCCCAACATCAACATCTTCCGCGATCCGCGCTGGGGCCGGGGGCAGGAAACCTATGGCGAGGATCCCTTCCTCACCGCCCATATCGGCGTCGCCTTCATTCAGGGCATGCAGGGCGACAATCCCGACCTGCCCAATGTCGTCGCCACGCCCAAACATTATGCCGTGCATTCCGGCCCGGAGCCGAGCCGCCACACCGACAATATCTTCGCCAGCAAGCGCGACCTGGAGGACACCTACCTCCCCGCCTTCCGCGCCGCCATCGTAGAGGGCAAGGCCGGCTCGATCATGTGCGCCTATAACCGCGTCGATGGCGAACCCGCCTGCGGCAGCCCGATGCTGCTCACCGACTATCTGCGCGACGCCTGGGGGTTCAGGGGCTATGTCGTGTCGGACTGCGACGCCGTGGTCGACATCTATGATCATCACAAATTTGCCCCCGACGCCGCCACCGGCGTCGCGGTCGCGCTGCGCCGGGGCGTCGACAGCGAATGCAACAACGCGACGCTCGGCGGCAAGCAGGGCCTTGGCGACCGGTACAAGGACGCGCTGGCGAAAAACCATATCAGCGTCGAGGATATCGACACCGCGCTCGTCCGCCTCTTCTCCGCGCGGCTGCGCAACGGCGACCTGCCCGGCCTGTCGGCGCGCAAGCCCAACGCCATGCCGGTCAAGGCCATCGGCACGGCGCAGCATCAGGCACTCGCCCTCGACACCGCGGAAAAGAGCCTCGTCCTCCTCAAGAATGACGGCGTCCTGCCGCTGAAGCCCGGCACCAGGATCGCTCTGGCCGGTCCGCTGGCGGACGCCACCCGCGTGCTGCGCGGCAATTATAGTTCCGCCAAGAGCGCGCCGCCCATCTCGGTCGCGGACGGCCTCAAACAGGCGATGCCCGGCGCCGCCGTCACGCTGATCCCGTTCAGCCCCTCCATCACCGATGGCGATCTCGTCCCCGGCACGGCGCTGCGCACGCCGGATGGCAAGCCCGGCATCCGCGCCGAATATTATAACGCCACCGCCAAGGACCAGTATCAGGCCAAGCCCGTCCTCGTCCGCACGGAAGAAAGCATCGTCTCCCGCGCCGCCGAGTTCAAGCAGGTGGCGAACGAGCATAAGATCATCTGGACCGGCTATCTAATCGCCCCCGAAACCGGCCTCTACCGCCTCGCGCTGACCGGCGTGAAGGGGGAGGTGTCGCTGAACGGCAAGCCGGTCGTCTCGGCATCCGACTATAGCCGCTGGGCCGAACCGCTGAAGCTGGTCGACGTGCCCATGACCAAGGGCCAGCGCTACGCCGTCCGCCTTCAGGGGCAAAGCGGCATCCCCGCCGCCCCGGCCATCTTCTGGAAGCGGATTACCGACAATCTCGACCGCGATCTCGCCGCCGGCACGAAGGATGCCGACGTGATCGTCGCCGTCGTCGGCCTCACCTCCGACCTTGAAGGCGAAGAGATGCCGGTCAAGGTCGAGGGCTTCTCGGGCGGCGACAAGACCACGCTCGACCTGCCCGCCGACCAGCGCACCTTCCTTGAAAAGGCGAAGGCCACCGGCAAGCCGCTGATCGTCGTCGCGATGAACGGCAGCGCCATCGACCTTAGCTGGGCGAAGGACAATGCCTCCGCCATCCTGGAGGCCTGGTATCCCGGCCAGTCGGGCGGCCTTGCCGTGGGCAATGTCCTCTCCGGCAAGACCGATCCCGGCGGCCGCCTGCCCTTGACCTTCTACAAGAGCGTCGCGGACCTGCCGCCCTTCACCGAATATGGCATGAACGGCCGCACCTACCGCTATTTCAAGGGCACGCCCGTCTATCGCTTCGGCGACGGGCTCAGCTACACCCGCTTCACCTACACCGCCCCTGCGATCGATCCGGTCGGCGGCGCAGTCGAAAACGGCATCACCGTGCGCACCCGCATCACCAACAGCGGCGCGCGCGCGGGCGATGACGTCGCGCAGCTCTACATCACCCCGCCCGGCTTCGAGGGCGCGCCGAAGATCGCCCTGCGCGGCTTCCAGCGCGTGTCGCTCAAACCCGGCGAAAGCCGCGACCTCGTCTTCACCCTTTCGCCCCGCGACCTGAGCTTCGTCACCATGGCGGGCGAACGCGCGCTCATCCCCGGCGACTATGCCTTGAGCATCGGCAGCGGCCAGCCCGGCGAAGGCGTGCAGACGCAGCAGGTCCGCTACAGCGTCACGAAGTCTGTTCCCCTGCCCAAATAACAACGCTTTAGAGCAGGATTTTTGCAATGGCATTGAAGTCGCTCACCCGCCGCATCGCCCTCGGCCTCGCCGCCTGTGCGCTGGCCGCTCCCGCCTTCGCGCAGGCGCAGGAGGACCAGGACAAGATGACGCCCATGGCGATCCCGGCCCAGCCGGACGCGATCGACCTCGGCACCGGCCCCCTCCCCGGCGCGAAGGCGACCGAAAGCTGGCACCGCCAATATGGCAGCCGCTTCGCCCGCAACGTGACCATGGCGACCCTCACCCCCTTCCTGCCCGATCCCGCCAAGGCGTCGGGCGCGGCGATCATCGTCGCGCCGGGCGGCGGCTTCCGCACGCTGTCGATGGACAATGAAGGCTATGACGTGGCGAAGGCACTCGCCGCCAAGGGCATCGCCGCCTTCGTCATCAAATATCGCCTGAACCAGACGCCGGCCGACATGGCGGGCTTTGAAAAGTCGATGGCGGAAATGTTCGCCGGCGCGGCGCGCGCGCCTCTGCCCGCCGCCAACCGCGCCGCGATGAACCTCGCCCCTCAGTTGGAAGACAGCAAGGCCGCCTTCCGCCTGATCCGCAGCCGCGCCGCGCAATGGCATGTCGATCCCGACCGGATCGGCATGATCGGCTTTTCGGCGGGCGCGATGCTGACCATGGCGACCGCCCTTTCCACCGACGCGAAGCCCGCCTTCGTCGGCAACATCTACGGCCCGCTCGGCAGCATGACCGTCCCCGCCGACGCCCCGCCGATGTTCGCCGGCATCGCCGCGGACGATCCGCTGTTCGGCAATCGCGACTTCAAGCTGATCGACGACTGGCGCGCCGCCAAGCGCCCGGTGGAATTCCACCTCTTCGAACAGGGCGGCCACGGTTTCGGCATGTATCCCAAGAAGACCACCAGCACCGGCTGGTTCGACGCCTTCGTCCGCTGGCTCGACATGCACGGCTGGCTCGCCCCCAAGGGCAAGTGACGCCATAAGGCGCGGGGCGGGCCACCTTTCGCGCGCTCGCCCCCATCCACATGCGCCCGTCATCCCGGGCTCGACCCGGGATCCCGCTTCTTCCCCTCTGCTC
>JACESO010000057.1 GCA_013911745.1 Sphingobium sp.
GTCCAGCCCAATATCGGCCAGGACGAGAAATATTCGGTGGAGGCGGAATATCGCCATTTCCGCACCCTCGCCGCCCTCTCGGGCCAGCCGCGCCCCGCCCCGCGCCTGCTCTTCTGGCCCGAAGCCGCCATCCCCGCCTATCTCGACATGGAGCCCGACTGGCGCGCCCGCCTCGCCGCTTTGCTCGGTCCCGGCGACCTGCTGATGACCGGCGCGGACAAGGTCTGGTTCAAGCCCGTCACCGAAAATGGCGTCACGACGCAGAAGCTCGCCGGCGCGAACAACAGCCTCTGGATCGTGACCCCCCGCGCGACCATCGCCGGCCGCTATTCGAAGGCGCATCTGGTGCCCTATGGCGAATATCTGCCGATGCGGGCGATATTGACCCCGCTCGGCCTCTCCCGCCTCGTGCCGGGCGACGCGGACTTCTATCCCGGCCCCGGTCCGCAAAACCTAACCCTGCCCGCCGCCACCGGCCGCCCGGAAATGAAGATGGGCGTGCAGATCTGCTACGAGATCATCTTCTCAGGGCAAGTCGTCAACGCGAAGAACCGCCCCGCCTTCCTCTTCAACCCGTCCAACGACGCCTGGTTCGGCAGCTGGGGACCGGTCCAGCATCTCGCGCAGGCCCGCCTCCGCGCGCTGGAGGAGGGCATCCCCATTCTCCGCTCCACCCCCACCGGCGTTTCGGCGGTGATCGACGCGCGCGGCCAGGTGCTGCGATCGCTCGGCCTCCACCGCGCCGGCTATCTCGACTCCGGCCTGCCCCCGGCGCTCCCGCCCACGCTGTTCGCGCGCCTCGGCAACCTCCTCCCCTTCCTCTTCGCCGGCCTGCTGATCGCCGCCGCCATTGCATCGCGCCGCGCCGCCCGCTAAGGCGTCCGCTGCACATAAAGATTTCTTTATACGCAGACACAGCATCAGACTGGAGCAACCATGCGTTCGAACTATCTCTTCACCTCGGAATCCGTGTCCGAAGGCCATCCTGACAAGGTCGCGGACCAGATCAGCGACGCCATCGTCGACCTGTTCCTGTCCAAGGATCCCGAAGCCCGCATCGCCTGCGAAACGCTGACCACGACCCAGCTCGTCGTCCTCGCCGGCGAAATCCGCTGCAAGGGCGTCTATGAAAACGGCCAATGGGCTCCGGGCGCGCAGGAAGAAATCGAAAAGGCCGTCCGCGATACGGTGAAGCGCATCGGCTACGAGCAGGACGGCTTCCACTGGGAAAGCTTCCGCTTCGAAAACAATCTCCACGCCCAGTCCGCCCACATCGCGCAGGGTGTGGACGCCGCCGGCAACAAGGATGAAGGCGCGGGCGACCAGGGCATCATGTTCGGCTTCGCCTGCGACGAAACGCCCGACCTCATGCCCGCGACGCTCGACTACAGCCACAAGATCCTGGCGAAAATGGCCGCCGACCGCCACTCGGGCGCGGCCCCCTTCCTCGAACCCGACGCCAAGAGCCAGGTGACGCTCCGCTTCGAAAACGGCAAGCCCGTCGCCGCCACCGCCATCGTCGTCTCGACCCAGCATGCGCCGGGCTACGACACCGGCGACAAGGAAGCGGAACTCAAAAACTATGTGAAGGGCGTCATCGCGGAGGTGCTTCCCGCCAACCTGCTGTCCGACGCGACGGTCTATCACATCAACCCGACCGGCAGCTTCGAAATCGGCGGGCCGGACGGCGACGCCGGCCTCACCGGCCGCAAGATCATCGTCGACACCTATGGCGGCGCGTCGCCCCATGGCGGCGGCGCGTTCAGCGGCAAGGATCCGACCAAGGTCGATCGCTCGGCCGCCTACATCACCCGCTACCTCGCCAAGAATGTCGTCGCCGCCGGCCTCGCCACCCGCTGCACCATCCAGATCGCCTATGCGATCGGCGTCAGCGAACCGCTCTCGCTCTATGTCGACACCCACGGCACCGGCACCGTTGGTGACGACAAGATCGAGGACGCGATCAGGTCCATCGCGGACCTCGGCGGCCTCACCCCGCGCGGCATCCGCACCCATCTCGGCCTCAACAAGCCCATTTACCAGCCCACCGCCGCCTATGGCCATTTCGGCCGCAAGCCCGAAGGCGACTTCTTCCCCTGGGAAAAGACCGACCTGGTCGAAAAGCTCAAGGCCGCCCTCTGACAGTCATACCCCCTCCCGCGCGGGGAGGGGCAGCGAGACTCGGGCGCGCAGCGCCCTAGTCGCAGCGGGGAGGGCCGCAGCCCCACACCCCAACCCGAAAAAGGGCGTCGGCAGCACCCGCTCCGGCGCCCTTTTCGCGTCCCCTTTCCTGTCCCCAACATGACGAAAAGTTCATTAGGAAAGCGCCGCCCTCCGGCGCATAAACAGGGCGTCGGGCTCGCACCCCTGTCGAGCCCGGCAACCCCTCTCTTCTGCATTGAGAGACGACCCATGACCAAGTTGGTTGCCACTGCCCTCCTCGGACTTGCCCTGGCCTGCGGCAGCGTCGCTCCCGCGTCCGCCGCACCCTGCAAGGACGCGAAGGGCAAGTTCGTCAAATGCACCCCCAAGGCGCCCGTCAAAAAGGCGCCCTGCAAGGATGCGAAAGGCCGCTTCATCAAGTGCAAATAATCTCCCCCGTTACGTTGCACTGAACCGTCCCTGAAAAAGTCGACGAACCGGCGGAAGGGGTTCAGACCCGCCCCTGCCGGCCAAGGGCCGCGTTCCCTGCGCCGCCCGGCCAGCCGCTTGACTTCCTGCCCCCTTCTCCTGTCCTGCCCTCCTCAAGGGACCGGCGGAAGGGGGCAGGATCGTGGGTTCCCTCGTCGCCTCCCTCGCGACGCCGCCCGCTTGCCCCCGCGCCCGCGCCCCGCTATCGGCGCACCCCATGACAGCGCACAAGTCCGGCGATCCGACCACCCTCAACCGCCTCTATGGCCGCCAGTCGGGGCCAAAGCTCCGCAAGGGCCAACAGGAACTGGTCGACACCCTCCTCCCCGCCATTTCCGTGCCGGAGGAAGGCGAAGTCAGCGCTGCGTCCCTCTTCGGCACCGACCGGCCCCTGCATTTCGAGATCGGCTTCGGCGGCGGCGAGCATCTCGCCTGGCGCGCCGACCTGCTGCCCGATCACGGTTTCATCGGCGCGGAGCCGTTCCTCAACGGCGTCGTCCAGGCATTGGGCCATGTCCGCGACCAGGGCCTGCCCAATATCCGCCTGCACATGGGCGACGCGCTCCAGGTGCTTGCCCGCATCCCCGACGGAGCCTTGAGCTTCGTCTATCTTCTCCACCCCGACCCCTGGCCCAAGGCGCGCCACGCCAAGCGCCGCATGATGAACCCCGGCCCGGTCGCGATGATCGCGCGGAAATTGAAGCCCGGCGGCGAATTCCGCTTCGGCACCGATCATCCGGTCTATCTGCGCTGGGCGCTGATGGTGATGAACGGCCATCCCGACTTCGACTGGCTGGCGAGCGAGCCGAAGGACTTTCAGAACCGCCCCGGCGGCTGGCCCGAAACCCGCTACGAGGCAAAGGCCCGCCGCCTCGGCCACGAAGTCTGGTATTTCCGCTACCGCCGCCGCCCGCTGGCCGACTGACCCCGCGCCCCCCCGCGCCGGGTCGGCCCGATCAGGCCGTGCGCGGCTTCACCTTCCAATAGGTCGCATAGCGTTCATGCGCGATGCGGTGATAGGGGATCAGCCGCACCGGCGCGCCATCCTCCGCCGCGATGCTGAATTCCAGCGGCCCCGCGCCCGGCTTCACTTGGCTCGCCAGCCGCTCGGGGTCACCCGCGATAGTCGGCACGGCCACCTCGCTCTTGTTATATTCGCCATATTTGCGTTCGTTGACGATGATGTCCGCACCGGGCACCAGCCCCTCCCGCCCCAGCGCGCCCGCCAGCACGATCGGCCCATAGGTGAAAGCGACGATGTCGGGCGCGGCCGGCGCGCGCTCGACCGCAGGCTCCATCGCCAGCCGCAGCTCGACCCGGTCGCCATCCTTCCATGTCCGCGCCAGCTCGACATAGCTGCCCGGCGTCGCGGAGCGTGCCGCTTCCTGCCCGTTCACCAGCACCACCGCCGTCCGGCTCCAGCGCGGATGCCGCAGCTTCAGCGCGATCTCGGTGGGCGCGCGCAGCTTCCATTGCAGGCTTGTCGTCGGCGCGTCGGGGAAGGTCGTGCGCTGCACCAGCGTCGCGCCCTTCTCCCTCCACGCGACGGCGGACGGCACGAACAGGTTCACGTACAGCGCCCGGTCGTCGTGAAAATAGATGGAATCGCGATATTTGACGTGATTCTCCATGCCCGTTCCGGTGCAGCACCAGAAACTGTCCTCGGGCGTATGGTACAGCTTCATGTACCCCGGCCGCGCGCCCTGGAAATAGGTCGCCATGCCGCTGTCCGGGTCTTGCGAGGCCAGGATGCCGTTGTAGAGCGTGCGCTCATAATAGTCGGCATAGTCGGCCTGCGGATCGGCCATGAACAGCATCCGCGCGAGCTTGAGCATATTATGCTGGCAGCAGGTTTCGGACCCCTTGGCCGAAAACACATGCCGGTCGAAATCGGCCATGGCGAAGAAATGCTCATTGTCGCCATGCCCGCCCGTCGCAAAGGACCGGGTGTGCGCCACCGTGCGGAAGAAGAAGGACGCCGCCTGCGCGTAACGATCGTCGCCCGTCACTTCATAGACGCGCTGGAACCCGACGATCTTGGGCACCTGCGTATTGGCGTGCATCCCGTCCAGCAGGTCGCGCCCCTTCACCAGCGGCTCCATCACCGCCTTGTGGGAAAAGCGTTGCGACAGGGCGCGATACTCGTCCTTGCCGGTCATCGCATAGAGGTCGGCATAGATTTCGTTCATGCCGCCATGTTCGGTCGCCAGCATCGCCTCGAACTGCGCGTCGGTCAGCGGCCGGGTCGCAACCACGCCCCAGTCCGCCAGCCGCATCAACACCTCCCGCGACACCGCGCTGTCCGCCAGCAGCGCCCCGTCGCGCAGCCCCGCGTAGACCTTGTGCAGCGTATACCAGGGAACCCCGGTGATCTTGTCGCCGCGGATATGCGCCGCCACCAGCGCCGGCCCGTCGGGAAAGGCGCAGACCAGCCCCGATCCCGCCGCCTTCTGGCAGGCGGCCAGTTCGCCCGCGATATAGTCCACCCGCGTCTTGAACCGCTTGTCCCCGGTGGATCGGTAGGCGAGCGCGCAGGCGGACAGATAATGGCCCAGCGTATGGCCGTGGCAGTTGATCTCGGCCCAGGTCGGCTCGGACTCCCATCCGCCATAGACCGCCGCCTTGGGCTTCAACCCCGCATTGACGCGGAAATTGTGCAGCATCCGATCGGGCTGAAGCCGCAGCAGATAGGCCTCCGTCATCCGCTGGGCGTGGAGGAACGGTCCCTCCGCCAGCGTCACGTCCGCCATGTCGAACGGCTGGAGCCGCGCGGGCTTCGCCACCGCGCCGGGCGCGGCCTCGGCCGCCATTGCCGTGGCCGGCAACACGGCCCCCAGGCCAGCCGTCACAGCGGCGGCGCCCGCACTGGCGAGCAAGTCCCGGCGCGACGGGCCGGTGCAAGGGCGAAGATGGGGCACGGTGGTCTCTCCTGTGGCGCGCTGCGCGCTGGCATGCAGGGATGTTACCGTTCTACTCCGACAAAAGGCAACCATTCCCTGCCGGAAATCGCCGCTCGATCCGGCGTGTCCTGTCAAAAAAGGAGCCGGGCGGACCCGGCGCGAAGAAAAGGGGGAGAGGAAGCAGGCAAGGCGACGGGAGGATGGTGATCGCGATGCCGCCGTTTCAGGGCAAATCTTTTTCCAGTCCTCTCCCCAGTGTCGTAGTCCGCGCCGGGACAGGCCCTTACGGACCGCCCCGGCGCGGCTTTCCGGTTACATCTTGAAGCGGACGCCCGCGCGATAGGTCCGGCCCAGCGCGTCGTAGAGCGCGGGGTTGGAGAAGATGTGGACGATCGCGGGGTCGCGGTTGAACAGATTGTCCACCTTGAAATAGGCGGTGATCTGCGGCGTCAGATTATAGGTGCCGCCAACGTCCATGTAGAATGCGCCGGGGATCTGGTTGTCCTGCGGGCTGATCGTCTGGTTGTTGCCGGTCGACAGTGGGCAGCTGCCGGGTTCGCACTCGACATAATTGTTGCTGATGACGCCGTCGCTGAACCAGCGTTCCTGCAGGAAGAAGGAGAACTGGTCGTTGGAATAGGTCTGCTGCGCCATCCATTTCCAGTCCGGGGTCGCGCCCAGATTCTGCCCCGCCTGGTCGTTGGGGATGGTGCCGGGCAGGCCCGTGTCGCTGATATATTTGGCGACATGGGTGGCCAGGCCGCGCAGCGTCAGCGTACCCGGCAGGCCCAGCGGATTGCGCCACTGATAGCTTGCCTCGATGTCGAAACCCTCGGTCTTGATCGACGCGAAGTTGAACGACTGGACGTTGATGAAGTTCGGCCCGTTCGGATTGTTGAGGTTGAACGAGTTGCAGGTCTGCGGAAGGATGCCGGTGAAGCAGTAGTTCACGATATCGCCCGCGCCCAGGCTGCCGATCACGTCGTCGATCTTGATCTTGTACCAATCGAACGACGCGCTGAAGCCCGGCAGCCAGGACGGGTTGGACAGCGAGATGCCGGCGGTCGTGTTGCGCGCGATTTCCGGCGTCAGTTCGGGATTGCCGACCGTATATTGCAGCGCCAGCACGTTGCGGTTGTTGAACGGATCGAAGAAGTTCGGCAGCGTCGTGGTGACGGGCGCTGCGAACAGTTCGGACAGGTTGGGCGCGCGGATATCGCGCGACGTCACGCCGCGCAGCCGGAAGCCGTCGATCGGCAGTTCCCAGGTGCCGCCGACCTTCCACGTCCACACCGTGCCCGACGTCGAATAGTTGGTGACGCGCGCGGCGGCGTTGATGTTGGCGCGGCCCGCCGCGTCCGAATTGATGACCGGCACGTCGACTTCGACATAGCCTTCCTTGACGTTATAAGCGCCACGGCCGTTGCGATAATTGCCCGCATACCAGTTGACGCCGTCCGCCAGCAGCACCGGATCGGCCGGATAGTCGGCGTTGAACGGCGTGTTGGTGCCGCCCGCGCCATAGGGATCGGCGTTCACGCGGTAGAATTCGCGGCGATATTCGCCACCGAACGCGACCGACACCGGACCCGCCCAGCTATCGAAGGGCTGGCCCGAGAAGTTGAGGCTGACCACGTCCTGCGTCTGCTTGGTGCGCTGATAGGGTCCGTTTTCGGGCTGGACATAGCGCAGCGCCGCTTCCGACGGCGTGCCGCCGATGATGTTGAGCGGCTGGCACCCGTTGGCGCGCGCCACCGGATCGCGGCACACGATCACGCCATTCAGGCTGATCGCGTCGATCGCCCGGTCGAACCGGCGCGACAGCAGGATGTTCTTCACGTCGATGTCGGTGTAGTTGATGCCATGCTCATAATAGGCGTCGTAGTTCCAGTCGGTGCCCAGCACCGGGAACTCGCCCTTGGCCCCCGCAACGAAGCGATATTGGCGGCGGTCGGTATAGACCCGCGTATTGCCCAGCGCCGCGTTGCTGGTGCCGAAGCGGAAGCTGGTGATGCCGGACGCGGCGCACTGGTCGCGCACGATCTGCGGCACGAACGGGTTTTCGCACTGGATCGTCAGGTTGGGCCGGTTCTGACCATTGATCGGCTGGTTGTTGGTCTTCACCTGGCCGACGTTAACGGTAACGTAGACCTCGTTGTTGGGCGCGAAGTCGTAGCCGAGGCGGCTGTAGATGTTGAACCGCTCGATGGCCGACTTGATCGACCGGCCCGAATCGACGTTGCCCGACACGTCGCCGCCCTGGCAGAAGCCGAAGTCGCAGCCGATGACCGTGCCCGCCGCATTGCGCGCCGGCACGCCGTTCGATCCGTACTGGAACTGGAAGGGCCGGCCCGACTGGTCGAACGCGATGCCCTGCAGCGGACCGGCGGTGATCAGGCCATATTTGGTGAAGCCGATCGACTGGGCATAGTCGCGCAGCACCAGCTGCGGGTTGCCGTCATTGGTGATGTTGCGGTTGACCAGCGTGCGCTGGATGAACCAGTCGCGCCCGCCGGCCAGGCCGATGCCGAACGGGCCGGGACCGACGCCCGCCTCGTCGCTATATTCGCCGCTGACGATCAGGTGGACGGTGTCGTCGGCGAAGCTCTTGCCGCCGGCGAGCTGGACCAGCACGGTCTCGTCATCGCCATAGTCGGTGATGCTGCCCTGGATGTTGCCCTTCAGGCCTTTGAAGCGCGTGTCCGTGATGAAGTTCACCACGCCGCCGACCGCGTCCGACCCGTAGGAGGACGACGCGCCGCCATTCACCACGTCGACGCGCTGGACCAGCAACTGGGGGAAGAGGCTGATGTCGGGCGTGCCGGTCACGTTGGCGCCTACGACGCGCTGGCCGTCCAGCAGGGTCAGGGTGCGGATCGCGCCCAGGCCGCGCAGCGAGAAGCTGCTGAGACCCTGCTGGCCGCTCGACGTGCTGAAGGTGTTGGTCTGCGTGCCGCTGGACCCCTGGAGCGAGGGCAGCTGGGCGATGGTCGTGAAGATGTTGGGCTGCGCATTCGCCTGGATCGCGGTCTCATCGACCACCGTGGTCGGCGTCGGCGCGGTATAGCCGCTGGCCTTGATGCGCGATCCGGTGACGATGATGTCAGGAGCGGCGGCGCGCTCTTCCCCCTCCTGGGGCGCGGCGGTCTGGCTCGTGGCGGCCTGACCCGCGGCCTGGGCGAAGGCAGGCGCATAGGCGAGGCCGACGGACAAAGCCGCCATGCTCGCCATCGCGCAACCCGCGCGCATCAGACCACGTTGAAACTGGAAACCTGACATCCTGCTCTCCCCATATGATGATGCTTTGCATCCGATTGCGGGGCGATCAGGCCCCGTTGTTACGCCGCTGCCGCCCAGCCCGTAACAAAGACTCGACAGATTTGTAGTTAGCGCTAACAAGAGCCTACTAACTGGACGATCGTTGTTGTCAATACTCTGACAAGAGTTATTGAGAGGGGATGTTGCTTTTGAACCACAAATGCCCGCAAGCCGGCACGGTCCGCACCCGGACACGCCGCGCCGCCCCTTTCGGGAAAATCGGGCAGGCGCCCGATTCGGCTGGCCTCGTCGCGCCATGCTGAAACTCGTCGGAAAGTTCCGCTGGACCATCATCGGCCTGTTCGTGGGCGCGATGGTCATCAATTACCTGTCGCGTTCGGTGCTCGGCGTCGCCGCGCCGGTGATCCTGGAAGAACAGAGGATCAGCAGCGTGGAATATGGCTGGATCACCGGCGCGTTCCAGCTCGGCGTGATGCTCCAGCCGCTCGCCGGCTATTTCCTCGACAGCGTGGGCCTCAAAATCGGCTTCACCCTCTGCGTCGCGGTCTGGTCGCTCGTCACCATGGCGCACGGCCTGGTCAACGGCTGGTTCGGTTTCGCCGCGCTGCGCGGCCTGCTCGGCCTTGCCGAAGGATCGGCCCAGCCGGCGGGGCAGAAGCTGGTCGCGGAATGGTTCCCGTCCAAGGAGCGCGGCGTCGCCGGCGGCATCTACAATATCGGCGCGTCCTTCGGCGCGGTCTTCGCCCCGCCGCTGGTCGCCTGGGCGGTGATGGTGCACAGCTGGCGGCTGGCCTTCGTCGTCGCGGGCGGCATCGGCCTCGTCTGGGCGATCCTCTGGTATCTCCATTACAACAGCCCGATGCGCCACCCTCGCCTCAGCGCGGAGGAACGCGACTACATCCTCAACAACCAGGAACTGCGCCTCGCCGCGAAGGCAGCCAAGCCCTCGGTTCTGACCCTCGCCCGCCGCCGCGATCTGTGGGGCATCGCCCTGCCGCGCCTGCTGGCCGATCCGGTGTGGGGGATGCTCTCCTTCTGGATGCCGCTCTACCTCGCGCGCGTGCGCGGCTTCGACCTGACCCAGATCGCCCTCTTCGCCTGGCTGCCCTTCCTCGCCGCCGATCTCGGTTGCCTGTTCGGCCCGGCGGTCGTCGCCTTCCTTCAGCGGCGCGGCGTCGACCTCATCGATGCGCGCCGCTGGGCCTTCTCCCTCGGGGCGGTGCTGATGACCGGCATGGCCTTCGTGGGCTTCGCGACCAATCCCTATGCCGCGATCGCGCTGCTGTGCCTGGGCGGCTTCGCGCACCAGACGCTGTCCGTCACCGTCATCACCATGGCGTCCGATCTGTTCGCGAAGAACGAGGTCGCGACCGCCGCGGGCATGGCGGGCCTGGCGGGCAATCTGGGCGTGCTGATCTTTTCGCTTTCCCTGGGGCAGATGGTCGATCAAGTCGGCTACGAACCCTTCTTCATCCTGCTCGGCGTGCTCGACCTGCTCGGCGCCGCCCTTTTGTGGACACTGGTGCGCAAGCCTCAATGACGAACATCTCCAATCCCATCCTGCGGGGCTTCAATCCGGACCCGTCGATCCTGCGCGTGGGCGATGATTTCTACATCGCGACCTCGACCTTCGAATGGTATCCGGGCGTCCAGATCCACCACAGCCGCGACCTCGTCCATTGGCGGCTGGTCGCCCGTCCGCTCAATCGGCCGGGGCAGCTCGACATGCGCGGCGATCCCGACAGCTGCGGCGTCTGGGCGCCGGACCTCAGCTACGCCGATGGCCGCTTCTGGCTGATCTACACCGATGTCAAACGCTATGGCGCGACCACGGTGCAGGGCGCGAAGGGCATGTCGCTGCGGGACTTCCCCAACTATGTCGTCACCTGCGACACCATCGACGGCGACTGGTCGGACGCCGTGCATCTCAACAGCAGCGGCTTCGACCCGGCCCTGTTCCACGACGATGACGGGCGCAGCTGGATGCTCAACATGCTGTGGGACCATCGCCCCGGCCATGGCCGCTTCGCCGGCATCCAGGCGCAGGAACTGGACCGCGCGACGATGAAGCTGGTGGGCGAACCCACGTTGATCTTCAAGGGCACGGAACGCGGCTTCACCGAAGGGCCGCATATGTACAAGCGCGGCGGCTTCTACCACCTGCTCGTGGCGGAAGGCGGCACCGGCTGGGATCATGCCGTGGTCATGGCCCGCTCGCCCGACCTGCTCGGCCCCTATGAGGTGCATCCCGACGGCGCGGTGCTCACCAGCGCGGGGCGGAAGGACATGGAGATCACCCGCGCGGGGCATGGCGACCTGGTCGAACTGGCGGACGGTACGACATGGCTCGCCTATCTGTGCGGCCGTCCGCTGTCGGGGCGCGAGCGCTGCGTCATGGGCCGCGAAACCGCGATCCAGCCGATGCAATGGGGCGAGGATGGCTGGCTGCGCACCATCGCCGGCGACGCACACCCCGATCCGACCCCGCCCGCGCCCGACCTGCCGCCAGCGCCCTGGGATATCGTCCCCTGGGACGGCCGCTTCGACGCGCCGGACCTCCCGCTCGACCTGCAATGGCTGCGCAGCCCGCACGCCGACCGGCTGTTCAGCCTGACGGAGCGCCCCGGCTTCCTGCGCCTCCATGGCCGGGAGACCGTGGGCAGCCTGTTCGAACAGGCGCTGGTGGCGCGGCGGCAGACCGCCTTCCGCTTCACCGCGACGACCTCCCTCGACTTCGCCCCCCGCTGCTTCCAGCAGGCCGCCGGCCTCATCTACTACTATAACAGCACCAAATTTTACTATCTCTGCATCAGCGCGGAGGAGGGACGACGCCAGCTCCAACTGCTCACCGCCTCGCCCGAAAATCCCGAAGGCAACAGCTTCGAAGTGTTGGCGGACGGCCTGCCCGACGGCATGATCGACCTGCGCGCCGATGTCGACGGCGACCGCCTGACCTTCGGCTGGCGGGCGGGGGGCGACCCCGACTGGCGCATCCTGCCGGACGTCCACGACGCCAGCATCCTGTCGGATGAAGTCAGCCTGCCCCGCCTCCCCAACTTCACCGGCGCGTTCGTCGGCATGGCGTGCCAGGATCTGTCGGGCGCGGGCACGCCCGCCGACTTCGCCCGCTTCGTCTATCGGGAAGGGGCTTTGAGCGCCCCGGTGGATTGACGCTCGACGATCCGGTGCTCCAATATCTTTTCGCGCGGCACCCGCGAATTGCGGCCGTTCGCGCCGATCTCTGCGATCAGCAGGCCCAGCGCCTCGGCCGCCAGTGCGCGCACCGGCTGGTGCACGGTCGTCAGCGGCGGCCATAGCGTCAGCGCGGCGGTGGTGTCGTCGAATCCCACCACGGTCAGTTCGGCCGGCACGTCCAGATGACGGCGGTGCGCGACGGAGACGACGGCCGCCGCCATGTCGTCATTGCTGGCGAAGATCGCGGTCGGCGGGTCGCCCGCGCCCAGCAACTGCTCGGCGGCGGCCAGGCCCGACATATAGGTGAAGTCACCCTGCGCCACCTGCACCTCCACCCCGCCCCGCTCGCGCACGGCGGCGTAGAATCCCGCCATGCGCTCGGCGCTCGCCGCCTGGTCGGGATTGCCCAGCACGAAGCCCAGCCGCCGATGGCCCAGGTCCAGCAACAGCCGCGTCATCTGATAGGACGCCGCCCGGTCGTCGATCCGCACGCAGATCGTGTCCGGTGACTGGTACGCGCCCACCGCCGCCATGATGCACCCCGCGCCGCGCAGCACGCGCAGCACTTCGGGCGCCTCGCCCAGTGGCGGCGCCAGCAGCACGCCGCTTACCCCGGATTCGACCAGCTCCTCCACCGCAGCGGTCGGCGGCGGCCGCCCGCCCTCGCCCTTCACCAGCATCAGCCGGGCGCTGCGGGCCGACGCCTCCTCGAATACGCCGGTCAGGAATTCGCTCATGAAGGCGGCGCTGGGATTGGAATAGATCACCCCGATGCGCAGCTCGCTCGACGTCACCAGATTGCGCGCGGCGACATTGGGCGTGTAGGCCAGCGCCTTGATCGCCTCCTCCACCGCCGCCCGCGTCTCGGCGCTCACCCCCGACCGCCCGTTGATGACCCGCGACACCGTCATGGACGATACGCCCGCGCGCGCCGCCACATCGACGATCGTCGCGCCCCGCGCCGGACGATCCGGTCTCGCCATGCCCACCCCCTTTGCCTTCAACAAAGCCAAAGCTCGATCTAGTCCAGCCGCCGCCGCTGGCAAAGGGGGCAAAAGGGCGTAGATCGACGCTCCTGCCCCGCCGGGCGCCCCCGACCCGGCCCGGAACGCCGCCGACCCGTTTAGCGGAGGCCCTTGGTCTCGATCGTCAGCCTTTTGTCGCTGCAATAGCCGCAGTTCGCGCCCTTGAACCGCGCGCCCGCCGCCGCGTCGCCCTTCAGCTGCCAGTCGAGCCAGGCCGCCACCACCTCCGCGCCCAGCCCGCCGTGCGGCTGCATATAGGTGCCGCCATGGCCGACGGGGATGTTGACCAGCGCGGCCGGCACGGCGCTGATGCGGGCATAATCGTCGGTCCCGTTGGCGTAGGCGATGTCCTCCTTGCCGCCCAGCACATAGAGGATGGGGCCGTGCAGTCCGTTCAGCAGCTTCTTGTCGGACACGACGCCCGAAATCGGGTTCGCCCCTTCATTGAAGAAGCCGCTGTTCATGATGACGGCGGTCCTGACGCGCGGCTCCTGCGCGACGCTCAGCGCCTGCAACCCGCCGCAGCTCCAGCCCGAAGCCGCCACCTTGTCCGCCGCCACCTTGCCGTGGAACGGGCTGCCCGGCCGTGCCGCCTCGCGCTGCGCCCAGTCGATCGCCTGGCTCAGCTGCTCCGTGCGCGTCTGCGCCGTCAGCTGCCCCGGACGAGGGCCACCGCCCGCTTCGGCCTCTCGCGGCTCCGGCCCCGGTATGCGGCCCGGCGCGATCACCAGATAGCCGTGCGACGCGATTTCCAGCAGGTGATTGCGCGACGCCGTCCCGTCCGCGCCGCACCCGCCATTGCCGAACACATAGATGCCGAGCTGTTCCCGCCCGACCTTGCTCAAGTCCCTGGGCCGATAGACCACCTGGTCCGGCAGGTCCGCCCGCGCTTCGTAGATTGCGGGATAGGGGCCGCTCCCCTCCTCGACTGCCGGCTGGGCCGACGCGGCGGCCGCCATGACAAAGCTCAGCCCGACTGTGATCAACGCGCGCATCATCCTCTCCCAAATGTACGACTATGCGGCCGGCGGGGCCGCGCCGGCTTGCGCGCCGCCTTTGCGGTTTACACGATGTCATGCGGCACAGCATAAGCGGAATCCAGCCTGACAACGTTGGCGTGCAAAATATTTGTGGGAGTTATTGACCGCCCTTCTGGATCGTATAGGATTCTGCCGCCGACCACCCGAAGCGGGCAATAACGTCGGCGCGGTAATCGATCGCGATAATTTACAGGGGATGCTGGATGACCGAACGGGCCATGCTTTTCGATCGACGTCAGGCGCTTTTGGCGTCGTCTCTGGGCGGCGCGGCCGCGCTCCTGCCCGGCGAAGCGGCCGCCGCCACCCGCCCGGCCCGCTCGTCTGGCGGCGCCGGCACCTGCACCACTCCGCGCAATGCTATCGCGAAGACCCGCTACGGCCCGGTGCGCGGCTATGTCGCGGGCGACGTCTTCACCTTCAAGGGAATCCCCTATGGCGACGACACCGGCGGCGAAAATCGCTGGCTGCCCGCCAAGCCGCCCAAGCCCTGGACCGATCCCTACAACGCGCTCGCCTATGGCGCGAACTGCCCGCAGACGCTGCACAGCTTCCGCGCCAAGGAACATACCTTCCTCCAGCAATGGACCGACGGCTTCCTGGGCGAGGATATGCTCAAGCTCAACGTCTGGACGCCCTCGCTCTCGGGCAACCGCCCGGTCATGGTCTATTTCCACGGCGGCGGCTTCGCCTTCGGCTCCTCCTACGAACTCGCCTCGCATGACGGCGCGCAGATGGCGCGGCACCATGACGTGGTTCAGGTGTCGATCAACCACCGCCTCAACGTGCTGGGCTTCCTCGACCTCGTGGAGATGGGCGGCGACGCCTATGCCGAATCTGTCAATGTCAGCATGACCGACTGCATCGCCGCGCTGCGCTGGGTGCGGGAAAATATCGCGGCCTTCGGCGGCAATCCCGATCGCATCATGATCTACGGCCAGTCGGGCGGCGCGTCGAAGGTGACGACGCTCATGGGCATGCCGTCGGGCAAAGGTCTCATCCACCGCGCGGCGGCGCAGTCGGGCGGCGGCGGCAACATCCCCACACTGGAGCAATCGCGCGATTTCTCCCGCCGCGTCATCCGGGAACTGGGCGTCCGCCCGCGCGACATGGCAACGCTGCAGAAGATGGACTGGGCCACGCTCTTCGCGGCGGGCAACAAGGTCGCGGAGCAGATCAACGGTCCGCGCGGGGCGGGCGGCCCCTCCACAACGCCGCGCGTCGGCTGGAACCCGACGATGGACGGCCGGGTCATCACCGTCCGCTCCTTCTTCGACGCCGCGCCCGACGTGTCGCGCGACGTCCCCATGCTGATCGGCAACACCAGCGAGGAAGGGATGCGCTTCGGCTCCAACCCGACCGAGGCGGAATGGCGCGCCGAGCTTGCCGGCCAATATGGCGCGCAAAAGGCCGACGCGCTCATCGCCCAGATGAAGCGCGATCACCCGGAAAAGGCGATCCGCACCCTCTCCTACGGCGTCTCCTCGCTCGGCTATCGCAACCGCATCCAGTCGATGGTCGCCCTGCGCGACAAGCAGGCCGGGGCCGCGCCCACCTACCAATATCTCTTCCAGTGGCAGTCACCCCAATTGGATGGCGTCGCGGGCGCCTGGCACACCGCCGATCTCGCCTTCGTGTTCGACAACACCGCGCTCTGCGATCAGGGCACCGGCAACACGCCGCAGGCGCAGAAGCTCGCCCGCACCATGGCGACCGCCTGGGCCAATTTCGCCCGCACCGGCAACCCCAGCCAGCAGGGCCTTGCCTGGACGCCCACCAACGCCACCCGCTGCGCCACGATGGTCTTCGACGATCAGTGCCGCATGGTCGACGATCCCGAAGGCGCAGCGCGCCGCATCATCCTCACCTGAAAACCCATCAAGGACTTTACCCCCATGCGCCGGACGCTGCTTTCCTTCCTCGCCCTCGCCGCTTTGGCGACGCCTGCCCTCTCGCAGGACGCAGCGCCCGGCGCCAATCCCATCATCCGCGACAAGTTCACCGCCGATCCCGCGCCGATGGTCGATGGCGACCGCCTCTACCTCTATGTCGGCCATGACGAGGCGCAGCGGGACGAGATGTTCAACATGAAGGAATGGCTGGTCTATTCCACCACCGACATGCGCCACTGGACCGATCACGGCCCGATCATGAACGTCAGCGACTTCAAATGGGCGAAGAAGGACGCCTGGGCCTCCCAGACGATCAAGAAGAACGGCAAATACTGGTTCTACGCCGCGGTCGAGCACGACAACACCCATCCCGGCAAGGCAATCGCCGTCGCGGTTTCCGACACCCCCACCGGCCCCTTCAAGGACGCGAAGGGCTCCGCCCTCATCACCAACCAGATGACGCCCAAGGGCACCCATAGCTGGGAGGACATCGACCCCACCGTCTTCACCGACGACGATGGCACGACTTGGATCGCCTGGGGCAACCGCCAGGCCTATATCGCCAAGCTGAAGCCCAACATGATCGAGCTGGACGGCCCCATCCGCGAGATCACCCCGCTCCATTTCGAGGAAGGCCCCTGGCTGCACAAGCGCGGCAAGCTCTATTATCTCACCTACGCCTCGCTGGACCGCGCCACCCACCGGGACGAGCGCATTTCCTACGCCACCGCCACCTCGCTCAACGGCCCCTGGACCTATCGCGGCGAACTCACCGGATCGGGCAAATACAGCTTCACCATTCATCCCGGCATCGCCCAGTTCAAGGGGCAATGGTACATCTTCCTGCACAATGCCGCGCTCGCCATCGGCGACCTCAACGGCTCGATCGGCCGCCGCGCCGTCACGGTCGAACGGCTGGAGTATAACTCTGACGGCACGATGAAGCCGGTCGTGCAAACGGATGCCGGCGTGACCGCGCCCAAACAATAGACTCCGACAATTGTTAGCGTTATCAGATCGGCAGCCGCCGTCACATCGCGGCGCCTGGAGGAGAGACATGACCGTGCCGTACCGGACCCTTGCCATCGCCGCCCTGCCTTTGGCGCTGCTGTCCACATCGCTGTCCGCCAACGCCGCGCCCGCGCGCTTCGACAGCTTCAGCTACAAGGGCCAGTCGATCGAAAAGGTGACAGTAAAGCCCGGCGAATATCGCAATCCGATCCTGACCGGCTATTATCCCGACCCTTCGGTCCTGCGGGTGGGCGACGACTATTATCTCGTCAATTCCTCCTTCGCCCATTATCCCGGCCTGCCGATCTTCAAGTCGAAGGATCTGGTCAACTGGACCCAGATCGGCAACGCGATCGACCGGCCCGAACAGCTCGATTTCACCGGCCGCCGCATATCCCAGGCGGTGTTCGCCCCGGCGATCAGCTATCACGACGGCACCTTCTACATCGTCAACACCTGCGTCGAATGTAAGGGCAACTTCATCATCACGGCGAAGAACCCCGCCGGTCCCTGGTCCAACCCCATCTGGCTGCCCTTCGAAGGCATCGACCCCTCCATCTACTGGGAGGGCGACAAGGCCTATATCGTCAACAACCGCGCCCCCAACGAACCGCCCCGCTATGACGGCCACCGCGCCATCTGGATCCAGGAATATGACTGGCGCGCCGGCAAGATGGTGGGGGAAAGCACGCAGCTCATCAACGGTGGCGTCGACATAGCCAAGAAGCCCGTCTGGATCGAAGGGCCGCACATCTTCAAGAAGGACGGCTATTATTATCTGACCGCGGCCGAAGGCGGCACCAGCGTCAACCATTCGCAGGTCGTCTTCCGCTCGAAGGAACTGCGCGGGCCGTACATCCCCTATGAAGGCAACCCCATCCTCACCCAGCGCGATCTCGATCCGCAGCGGCCCGACTTCATCGGCTCGGCGGGTCATGCCCAGCTTGTCCAGACGCAGAAAGGCGACTGGTGGGCGACCTTCCTCGCCGTCCGCCCCTATGACCGCGACGACCATTATAATATCGGCCGCGAAACCTTCCTGCTGCCGGTGACGTGGAAGGACGGCTGGCCCGTCATCCTCCCGCGCGGGCAGGCCATCCCCCACGCGCTCAAGGTGCCGAACCTCCCCGCCCAGCCAAAGCCGCCCATCCCCACCAGCGGCGACTTCTCCTATGTCGAGAATTTCGACGGCAAGGCGCTGCCGATGCAATGGATCGGCATCCGCACTCCGAAGCAGCCCTTCTACACTCTCAAGGACGGCGCGCTGGAGCTGGAGAGCGGCGCGCCCATCGGTGACCTGAACGGCGTCCCCGCCTTCATCGGCCGCCGCCAGCAGCATGCCAACGCGACCTTCTCCACCACCCTGCGTTATGCGCCGGAAAAGGATGGCGACCGCGCCGGCCTCGCCGCCGTGCAAAGCGACCGCAGCAACCTCTTCTTCGGCCTCACCCGCATCGCCGGAAAGCCGGTCGTCGCGCTCTACACCCGCGACGCCGCCGACGCCGACACGCTGGTCGCCTCCGCCCCCGTCGCGACCGCCGGCCCGATCACGCTGACCATCCGCATCACCGGAGGCACCATGGCGTTCGACTATGGCGCGGGTGGCAAGACCCGCACGCTCAAGGCCAATGTGGACGCCACGCTGCTCAGCACGAAGAAGGCCGGCGGCTTCGTCGGCACGGTGGTCGGCCCCTATC
>JACESO010000058.1 GCA_013911745.1 Sphingobium sp.
CTTTTGCGTCATGCGCTGGAATTTGCGCCGTTCCTCAATACGGCGCCCCGAGATCACTTTCACCTCGGCAAGAATGAAGACACCGTCATACGGCGCCTCGCTTTGAGATGGCATCGTCAGGATCTCCCTGATCGTTTCCCAAAGCTCTCATGCACATTTCCGACAAGCTGTTGTTTGTGTGGATTACGCCGCAGGTCAAACATTATCGATCCCAATTCGGGCGTAATGCTGAAGTCCAGGCATCGACATGATCAATGATTTGCCTTGATTGGGCTCAGCTGTCAGCGATCAACCTCGTCATTCGATCGAATGCAGCCATGATTGCCTTGTCCTCGCTCGCGGCCATGATGGCGATGCCGGCCATGAACATCACCGCCTGAGGCGGACGTGCGCTCACCATATCCGTCTGCTCGACAAGCTGGCCGATCTCGGCCTCGATGGCACTGAGCTGATCGGATGCGCCGACAAAATGTTCCTTGTCGGTTCGCGACCGCTGCCCGGCCGCCAGGGTGACCTCCGCTGCGATTTCAGCAGTGTCGGAGCCTGCGGTCAGGAGCATGGCGACAAAGAGCGTGGCGCCATAGGGAATGAGGCTGCCGGTCAATCTCGCCAGGCGATGATGACAGCCAAGGAAGCGCTCGGTCCCCTCGCCTGACAGGCGCAGGCGATATGTCCTCGATCGGCGCGCAGCCATTTTCTTCTCCTCGAACTGATTCGGGCGAAATCCGCCAATGAGCATGACCTGCAAAGCCCGATTTAAAGCTGCGCTTTTGGGAAAAGCGGCATTTAAATGCCGATTTCGGCACTGAAGTGCCCAAATCGGCACCTCAGTGCCCCACCCATTGCGGCGACCGTCAGTATCGGCGCACCACCCCCTCACCGGTCGGGAAGCCTGCCCAAGAGCTTCCTTGAGACCATGTCTGCAGCACTGTCCCCCCACAGGACCGCCATGCTGAGGAGGATCATAGGATGCGTTCCCATTTGCAGATCGCTTTCGTTGGATTGCTCGCTGCGGCGACATCGGCGCCGATGTTGGCGTCTACCGGCGCGCTCGGCGCGAAAGCCGCTCCGCCGCCCGTCGGCAGAATCGATCGCCTCACCATCTCCGGAGACGGAAACCAGTTTCAGATCGTCGTGCGACCTGCCCGGATGGCAGCGGACGTCACCGCGGCGCCGGCGCTCCACCTGGGAAGCACCGTCCATCTCGACGCCGCAATTTTTCAGGTCAGACCTCAGGTCGCAGGAGCAGTCGAATGAAGTCCGGATATATGTCTCGGCTCATGATCGGCGCCGCGCTTTGCTGCGCGATCGCAGATGCAGCCTTCGCCGGCGTTGCTGATGACGGGGATGGAGCGCTTTCCACGCTGGCTGCCAAGGCAGAAAAGCAGCTCCACCAGAGCTTCGCCAATCTCCAGTTCGAAGATTTTGCAGCGGCCCCGGTGCAGGGGCCTCTCTATCAGGCGAGCGCTGGCGGACGCATTCTCTATTATGCGCCCGAAAGCGACCATCTCCTGTTCGCCACCATCTACGACAGGAATGGCGTCAACCTGACCGCGCTTGCCCAGGACGCAGCCGCCCGCAAGAAGTTGAAGTCGCTCGATCCTGGCCAGGCCCTCACGATCGGTCCGCCCGGAGCACCGACCGTCATCGAGTTCACCGATCCCGACTGCCCCTATTGCCGCGCGCTCGACCGTTTCTGGGCGGCGAAGGCCGCGGAAGGGAAACCGGTCCGCCGGCAGATCTATTTCGTGAGCGGCATTCATCCCGATGCTGCGTCGAAGGCGGAGCATATCCTCTGTGCCAAAGATCCGGCGGCCGCTTTCGCTTCGGCCTATGCCGGGGAAACGAAGAAGCCGCTCATCCAATGCAAGGAGGGCGCGGAGCGCGTCGCGGCAAACGCGGCGACGGTCAAAGCCATGGGCATCTCCGGCACGCCAACGCTCATCCTTGATGGCAAGCTCATATCGGGCTTCCAGCAGGCCGAGATCGAGGCCTGGCTCGCGACAAAAAGGCCCGCAAAGCCTCCTACCTAAAATCATTCTGGCGGACCGCCCGAGGCTTCACTTGCGGCAGACGCAAGGGCCTTCTCCCGCGGTCATGAAATGCCGGCGGCAGCGCTCCTTCACGGGAGCCGTCCAGCCTTGCCGCTGGCCGACAACGAACACGCAGATCGCTGCCGGCAGGCATGTTCTGGAGACGGCTTCCACTTGCCCGGAGACCTACTATGCTCAAACATTTCCCCGCTCTGCCGCGGCTGCGCCCCGGCTCTTTTCGCTCTGCCGATGCCCTGGGGACCTTCCTCCTCGCCTTCACCCTGGCATCGGCGGCCCATGCCTTCCAGGCGCCTGCCGCCGGCGATCTAGGCTACGATATCTACGACATCGTCGTGAACCAGGGCGTCAAGGGCCCGCTCGGCTTTGTGGGCGGGGTCGCAGCCTTCCTGTTCGGAGTGTCGCGCCTCTTCTCGAATATCATGATCGGCATTCCCACGATCGTGGCGGCGGTCTGCCTCATCCGTGCGGACTCCATCCTTCAGACTTTCGGCCTCATCGTCTGAGCGTCGAAACCGAGACCGGCGCGGGCTTCGCCATGGCCCGCGTCGGCCCCGGGCGCGGTGGTCGCTCCCGGGCAGATCACGTCTGATCACGTGATGAAGCAAGGGAGAAGAACGTGGACGAACGACTTCCGCAATTTCTGCACAAGCCGGTCCAGATCCTCTGGTTCGACGCCCAGGAATTCATTGTCGTTGTATCGACCATCTTCGTCGCCGTCATTGTCGGCGGCCTGGTTGGCTGGTCTCTCATCGGCGTTCTTCTCCTCTTCATTCCCTGGAAGCGGACCAAGCCCCGCGGCTTTATTCCGCATCTGGCCTGGCGCTGGGGCCTGCTCCCGCTGCCCCATTATCCCGGGCCTACCCAGACCCGCTTTTTCGAGTGAGGTTTCCCATGTTCCGCAGATCATCTGAGGCGACGAGCGATCCGCTGCTCGGCAAACCGGCGAGTTTTGGCATCCACCGCTATCTTCAGGGTTCCTCGAACCTCTTTGAGGAAAACCGGCTGCTCAAATTCTCGATTGCAGGCCTTTTCGGCATCACGGCGGTGCTGGGCATCGCCCTCTACACCAGCGCCAGCAATCAGCGCACGGTGGTTGTGCCCTTCGGCGCCGGCGGCGATCTCTATGTGACCGGCGGCAAGCCCTCTGCCGCTTATCTGCGCACCATGACGCGGAACATCGTAGCCCTGTCGGGCACCTATTCCGCCTATTCGGCGGACCGCCAGTTCCAGGAGCTCTTAAGCATCGTCCACCCCACGGCCTATAACGGCCTGCGTGACAGCCTGAACGCCATCCTGGACGAACTCGCCAATAATCCCACCCTCTCGATCGCGACCTATATCCGGCCCGATCAGCCCGTCACCTGGACCGATCGCCAGATCCTCGTGCCGGTCGAGAAGGTGCGCGTGATCGGCGGGGTCATCCGCAAGTTCCGGGGCAATCTGCGCATTCGATACACAATCGATGCCGGCCGCTTCTGGCTCCTTTCCCTTGCCGAGGAGAATTTCGATGCCGAAATCCGGTAAGCCCGTCCGCACGATCCTGGGGCTGCTGGCCGCGACGCTGAGTGCGCCCGCCCTCGCCCAGTCGATTTCCGCGCTCCCCGACCAGATGAGCATGATCCGGCTCTCCAACCGGGACGTCAATCATCTGGTATGTGAGAGCGGCGAGATCGAGGATGTCAAATTCTCGGCCGAAAAAGGCCTGGCCGTCGAAAAGGGCGGCGCGGACGCCTGGATCAAATTCCTCGTGAAGGAGAGCGACGATAACGGCCAGGTCACGCGCAGCTATGTGACCAGCCCATCGGAATTCTTCGTCACCTGCAACGGCGCCATCTATCCGCTTTACGCCGAGCCCTCAGACATCCCTGCCCAGACGATCACGCTCATGCCGGGCGCCAGACAGCGCGCGCAGGCCAATGAAGAGCTGCTCGCGCCGCTGGTCGAGGAGGAGCGCGCCGTCTCGGTCACTCTCTCGCTCTTTCAGGACCGTGTGCCGGCGAGCTTTTCGGAAGTCGCCGCCAATGGCCGGCCAATCACCCTCGCCGCGGCCCCCGCGCTGCGGATCACCGAACGCCGGCGCGTCGTCATAGAAGGCGCTGGCCTTAATGCATCTGAATATTGGGTCGAAGCCAGCGTCCCTGGCGATGTCGACGAACGGCTCTTCCTTGACGGGGCGCTCGGCGCCCGCATCTTCAGCGTCACACTCGACCGCCTCAGCCTGAAGGCTGGCGAGACCGCCCGCCTCATCATCCTGCGCCGCGGAGACGCACTGTGACCGGGCCCGGGCATGAGGATGGCATGCGCCAATATGGGGATCGGGATGGTGGCCGCAGCGGCGAGCCTTCGCCCGCCGCGCGCCAGGGCTCTCAGTCGCGCCGCGCCTCGCGAGAGCCTGTCGACGCTGATCAGGACCGGCAATCCGAGCGCCTGTCCCCAAACGTCCCCTCACGTGCGCCCGCGCTACTCGACCTTAAAACGCGCTGGGCAATGCTGAGCGCCAAGCAGCAGCTGCGTACGCGCCAGGCCGGCATTGCCCTTGTGATCGGCATGTTCGGCTATGGTCTTTATACCGCATCCAGCGGTTCCAAGGAGGAGACGCAATCCGCGCCCGCCGCCTCCCGCCTCGACATGGGAGCGGGCCTGCGCGGCGACAGCCTGGAAACGAAGGTCCGAGGCGATCTCAAGAAGATCCTCGATGGGCAAGCCCTGCTGGGTGACCGGGTCACGGCGATCGAGGAAGGGAAGGTGCTGCCCGGTTCAGGCGCGCCGACAAGCGCCGAAGGCGATCTTCCCAGTGCACTGCCCGGCGACATCCCCGCCTTCCCCCCTAGCCCGACGCCCGCCGAACTGGAAAGTGCCGATGGGAGCCTGCCTGCACCACCCATGCCCTCTGCGCCTGCCGCCCCGCCGGCGCCGCCGGTCGAAAGGCAGGTCGGATCGATCGGCGCCGCCACGATCGCGATCGCCGCGGATGCGAGCGGCGGATCTCCAAATGGCTCTAAAAAAAAGACCCGGACGATCTATTTGCCACCTGGTTTTATGAAGGCGCGGCTCCTGACCGGGATCGACGCGCTGGCGAGCCGCGACGCGACCAGCAATCCCGAGCCGCTCATCGCCCGCGTCCAGGCGCCGGCCGTCCTCCCCAATGACGTTAAAGCCAATCTCGCCGGCTGCTTCGTCATCGGCAATGCGACAGGCAGCCTCGCCAAGGAGCGGGTCGAGGTTCAGCTAGTTTCGCTCTCCTGCGTCGATTTCGATGAGCGGTCCGTGGTCGACCAGCCAATCAAGGGCTTCTTCGTCGATACCGACGGCAAGAAAGGTCTGTCAGGCAAGGTCGTCACAAGGGCCGGAGCCGCGCTCGCTCGCAGCTTCATCGCCGGCACCATAAGCGGCGTGAGCCAGAGCGTCGAAAACACGTTCGGCGACACCTCGACCTCGGCGCTCGGCACCATCCGAACCCTTGATGCGGGCGATGCCGCCAAGTCGGGCATCGCGGGCGGCCTCTCCAAATCCTCCGACAAGCTCACCGATTTCTATCTCGATCTCGCCCGTCAGGCCGGTCCCATCGTCGAGGTCGGCGCCGCCAAGGATGTGGTGGTGGTGATCCAGGAGGGCGTCGCTCTCGAGATCAAGCCGACCGCCGGCGCCAAATTCTGATGGTCCCCCACCAATCAACAGGAGTTTGCATGATGCCCTCTCCCGGTTCCACGAGCCCCGTCAGCGCAAAAGGCACGGCAGCCCTCCTCCTCCTTGGCCTGCTACCAGCCTGCACCGCCATCGGCTCGGCCATGTCGCCCTATTCTGAAAAGTTCAGCTGCAAGAATAGTGACCATGGCCAATGCATTCACCCTGACCGCGCCTATGCCGATGCGGTTGCTGGGCGGACGTCGAGATCCGATCCCAAGGTCACAAACAGCACCAGGGCCGCCGCCACCGGGCCAAGGGGGGCGAAAGTAGCAGCGGCAGCGCCCTATCTCGGCTATCGCGACAGCGTCTACCAGGAGCTGAAAGGTCTCGTCGACGCGCCCGTTACGCCGATGTTGCGCCCGGGACGGACGATCCGCACGCTCATCCTTCCCTATGCCGACCGTGAACGGCGCGACCGGCTCTACATGCCGCGCTATGTCTATTCGATCCTCGACAAGCCCCAATGGGTAGTGGGCGACTATCTTGTCATGCCCGCGCAATCCACGACGCGCGTCCCTGTCCTTGAGCAGAGCCGGCAGAAGCCTGCGCTTGTCCCCGATAGCGACATTCCCGCTCCGCCCGCGGGAGAAGATCAATGAAGACTCCCGGCACACGCCATGGCGGCGGCATGACGCTGGCGCGCCTTCGCCAGAGCGTCTCGCGCGACGCCTATTCCGATTTCCTGCCGATGGCCGCTTGGGTTGAGGAGGAAGAGGCGTTTCTCTGCATCGATGATGGCTGGGGTCAGGCCTGGGAACTGGTGCCGAGCGCCTATCTCTTCGCCCATGTCCATCAGGCCCTGCTGGGGCTTCTCAATATCCACTTCGCCGCCGGAACGGTGGTCCAGCTTCACTGCTTTGCCGATCCGCTAATCGATCAGGCGCTCGACGCCTATCTTGACTTGAAATCCCGTCCAGATCCCCTGATCCAGGCATCGGCGCGGCGGACCAGCGACTATCTGCGCGAAGGGACGCAGGGACTTGCCGCCCTCCACGGCATCCCGATCCGCAATTTCAGGGTTCTTCTCTCAATCAAGACGAGGCAGCCCTTGGGCGCCGACCTGCGCCGGCAGATTGAGGAACAGCTTTCCAAGCTTGGGATCATGCGCCTCGCGCCCGAGGCATTGGTCAGCTTCTACCGGCGGGTCTTCAATGGCTTTTTCGCGCCCGCGCCCGGCGTCTTTGCCCGCGGCGAGCCTGAACGCCCCGCGCGCCCGGTCCGCAAGCAGATCATCGATGCCGGCCCGGACCTCCTCTTCGAAGGCCCAGAACTTTTCTTCGGCAATCAGGTCGCCCGTTGCCTCACCCCCAAATCCCCTCCGCGCCGCGTGACCGCCGAGCGCTGCAACCGGCTCCTGGGCGGAATGCGCGGCGCTGCCGAAGACAGCGACCAGATTGGCGGGCCGTTCCTCTACACGCTCAATATCCTCTTCGATCATTCGGCTTTCGAGATCCACAAGCGTGCCCAGATCCTCTCGGCGCAAAAGGCCGCCGGCAGCTTTGCCGTCGAGGTCGGCAAGCAGATCGAGGAGATCGGCTGGGTGCTCGATGAAGCGGGAAACAGCCGCTTTGTCTCGGTCGTCCCGATCGTCTGGGTCTTCGGCCGAGACAGCGCCCATGCCCGCGAAATGGCGGCACGCGCCAAGCGCCTCTGGGAAAGCGAGCCCCTGCCCTGGATGATGCAGGAGGAGAGCTATCTCAATCCCATCCTCCTGCCGATGAGCCTCCCCTTCGGTTTCTATCCCGACCGGCGCACCACCCGGATGCTCGAGCGCGACCTCCCGATGCCGGCCAAGGCCGCAGCGCTGCTTGCGCCTGTTCAGACCGACTTTCGCGGCGGCGGCCGCCCGGCCCTCCTTTACGCAGGTCGCAAGGGGCAGCTCATCACGCTCGATCTCTTCGACCCGCGCATCAACAATTATAATTTCATCGTTTCGGCAGAGAGCGGCGCAGGCAAAAGCTTCCTCCTCAACAATCTTTGCCAGCAATATTATGCGCAAGGCGCGCTCATCCGCATCATCGATATCGGCGGCAGCTACAGGAAGCTCTGCACGCTCTGCTCGGGCCGCTATATCGACATTGGCGAGGAAGCCCTCGTCCTCAATCCTTTCGACATGGGCTTTGCCCTCGATGGCGACGACCGTCAGTCGGCGATCAGCATGGCGGTCGCGATCGTCGCGGAGATGGCGAACGCCGCGACCCGCAAGGGCGTCACGACGTCGGAGTGGAACCTTCTTAAATCCGCGGTCCAATGGACCGTCGACACCGGTCGGGCCGAAGCGGGGATCGATGCGGTGCGCGAATGGCTTGGCGCCTACCCGGCCGACGCGGTGAGCGACCTCGACCGGGTCGATCATCTGGTGCCGGTGGCGCGCGAACTCGCCTTCAACCTGCGCGATTTCGGCAGTGCTGGCGCCTACGGCCATTATTTCAACGGCCCTTCGACCTTTGACATCTCCGCCGACGAGTTCGTGGTGCTGGAGCTGGAACGGTTGAAAGCCATGCCCGACCTCTTCAACGTCATCGTCATGGTGGTGGTGAACGCGGTCAGCCAGGAGCTCTATCTCTCCGCCCGCGACAAGCCCCGCTTCGTCCTGTGCGATGAGGCTGCCCAGTTCATGACCCGGACCGACGGGCAGGACCTCTCCCGCCTCGCCGAGGTCTTTGGCCAAGGCTACCGGCGCGCACGCAAATATCAGGGGAGCTTCGGGGTCGTCCTCCAGTCGATGAATGACCTACTGCTGTTCGGCGGCACGGGCCAGGTCATTCTTGAAAATGCCGCGACGCGCTTCCTGCTTCAGGGATCGACCTATGAACGGGCGATAGAAAACAAGATCCTCGATTATTCGGGCTTCGTCCTCGATCTCCTGAAATCGGTCCGAAACAACAAACCCCATTATAGCGAGGTCTTCATAGACTCGCCCCTTGGCCTCGGCATCGCACGCCTCGTCGTTGATCCCTTCTCCTACTGGATCAACACCAGCGCCCCCCAGGAGGTCGCCGCTTTCGAGGCGCGGATCAGGGCGGGTCGATCGCCGCTGGAGGCGGTCTGCGATCTCGCCGGCGTCGATGCAGGCGAGATCCTGGGCAGATCACCACCAACAGCTATGCGCGGGGAGGAGCTGTGATGGGCCATCCCCGCGCACCCGGCAATCAGCCGAAGTTCGACTTTGAACCCGATCCCGCGCTGGAAGCCTTCATCAAGGCCCGGGCAGAACGGATCGCCCGTGACCAGGCCTTTGTCTGGCGCTTCCGTCTCGTCACGATCGAGACCTTGATGATGGGCGCGCTCGTGCTTGCCGCGGGACTTGCGCTTGGCCAGCCGGCGTTTCTCGTCCTGCGCGCCTCCGTCATGGTCGGCGCCGGCTGCTTTGCAAGCGGCATCCTCCTCATCAGCCTCACCGGCGCTGCAGACCGGGCGGTCGCCCACCTCAAAAGCTGGAGGCGCGGGAAATGAGGGGGCTTCTCTCCGCCTCGCCAGCCCCCGGCCCCATCCGTCTGCTTGTGGGAACGCAATTGATGCTGCTCATCCAGACCATATTGGTGTTCGAAGCCTCGGAGAACCTGCCCGGCGGGCTCAAGGCCCTGCTTGTGATGAGCGGTATCCTTGGTCTCTCGGCGCTTATTTTCGCGGTGCGGGGCCCACGCGAGACTGAAGAAAATCCTTGGTGGAAAGCCCGTCATGGACGCTGACCCGCGCTATGCCCACCGCGCACGCCACGCGCTCATCGGCGCGCTGATGCTCGGCCTGTCGGTCGGAACTGCAAAGGCTGCAAGCTCGACGATCGGACGCGCCTGGCCGATCGCGGAACCGGACGCTATGGCCGAAATCGAGGCCCGCGTGGCCAAGGCTCCCGACATGGCGAGCCAATTGGGTCCACGCTCATCCTGGAGCGCAATGCACGCAGCATCGCTCGCGCCGGCCAAGGCGGATCGGGTCCGAACGCTTATCCCCTTCTACACGGTGGAGGAGGATATCCGCCTCCCTGATGGGCGGACGCTCTACCCCAAAGGCTTCACCTTCAATCCGCTCGACTATGTGTCGCTCCCCCAACGCCTCATCATCGTCCATCCACGCGATCTTGGCTGGGCACTGGGCAAAGCACGCTTCACCGACTTCATCCTTCTGACCGCGGGCGACGCGATCGAACTGTCAGAGAAGACCGGACGACCGCTCTTCATCCTGGAGGAACGGGTCAAGGCGCGCCTGGGCCTCACCGTCGCGCCTGTGATCGTCGCCCAGGAGGGGAAGAAGCTCGTTCTCACCGAATATGCGCCTTCGCAAGCAGGCGCAGCGTCGTCAGCGAACGGGAGCGCGCGGCCATGAAGTGGCGGTTTCTGCTCCGAGCGGCCGCCCTTGCCCTGTCGCTAGGGATAGCGGGCGCAGCGGCGCCGGCCAGGGCATCCAAATGCGAGGCCGGGACCATCTTCAATCCCATAACCAAGGTCCGCTGGACGTGCATCTTCCCGATCACCATCGGGGGCGTCCGGGTCGGCACGTTCGACAAGCTCGACAAGGAACTGGACGCGCAATCGGCGTCCAAGCCCTTATGCGCCTGCCGAAAGGGCGCTACCTTCTGGTTCGGCGTGAAAGTCAGCTTCTGGTCGCCCAACCGGATGATCGATGTGGTGACCGAACCGGGCTGTATGATGGCGCTTGGCGCCGATCTCCTGCCCACTGGAGGCAAGCTTCAGGGCAGCCAGAGCTCGATTGCCGACGGCACGAACAGCCAGAAGATGTTCGCGCAGATGCATTATTACATCGCGCCAGTCTGGGCGATGCTCGACATGTTCACCGATCTCCCCTGTGTCGAGGATGACGGCTTCGACGTCGCGATGATGACCGAGCTGCTTCCCACCTGGCAGTCGGGCACGCTGGGCGCCATCATCCAGCCCGAAGCCATTCTCTTCGGCAATCCCGCCGCTGGCCTTGCCTGCATGGCCGATAGCGCGGCCGCCGCTGCGGGCAAGGTTCTCGACCCGCTCTTCTGGTGCATGGGAAGCTGGGGCGCGACCTATCCGGTCGCGGGCGACATCCATTTTGGCGACAGCGTCGAAGCCTGGGCGGGCCTTGCCGCACGCGGCACCTTCATGATGGGCCGGCTCGGCGCGCTCACCATATCCTCAGCCGACGGCTGCTCGTTCAAGGCTCAGCCGATCTGGACCAAGAGCCGCTACAAGCTCCAGATCGTGGAGCCCGTCAAGGGCGGTAAATGCGTCAACATCGGACGCCCCGGCGCACTCTGGTCGAGCGGCAAACATGCGCCCGGCAAGGACAATGCCCAGTTCATGCTTTTCGAAAAAGCGATCTGCTGCGCGGGGATCTCTACCCCATGACCAGGTCCCTCTCCCCATGCCCCACAGCGCTCCGGCTTCGTACTTGGTCTGCCCGCCAGGATCATGATGGTCTGACCGGACGCTGCGCGGCCGGAGCGGCGCCGGTGCGCCCCGGCGTCGCTCCAACCCGAAACTCCCATGATCGACTTCTCCAGATTTCAGGTTCTCCCGAAGCGCAGCCTGTTTGCCAGGCAGTGCTGAAGGGGAAGGTCAGCACGGTCGGAAGGTACCCCCGGTCGGGATGGGTCCCCCCCTCTCCACACCTCATCCCGATCTCGGCCGTGCTGACCATATTGAACAGGTGGAGCGCATTCCTGTGCCTTTATCCGGCTCGGAAATGCGATGACCGGGCGCCTCAGATCGGGGACACCGGGACCATGAAAGGATGTATCCGCCTTTCTCTTTACACGCTCACGCTAAGCACCTGGCTCTCCGCTCCGGCGCTCGCGCAGGACATGGAAGTGCGCGCGCGAACAGCAGCCGCGGCCTCGCGCGCCAAATCGAGCGAAAGCGATGCCATTTCCCAAAATTATCTGACGCCTGGACTTTCGAACCAGCCGATCAGCACCGTCGATGGCAGCCAGCGCTTCGCAACCAGCCTCGCCTGCCAGCAAAGCGCAACGATGCTGGAACTGCTGGCCCAGCCCGGCCCCAGCGGCGATATCACCCATCTCTCCATCACCCGCGATAAGGATCTCGATGGCAGCTTTGACAGCAGCCTCACCGTTCCTGTAGCCGTCTCGGGCATTTGCGCGAACGGCGTCATCTCTTGCGAAGCCGGGACGTGGGACCAGTGCCGATCCTTTAAATGGGATGTGGGCGCATCGGGCGATCTCAAACTTTCTGAAGTCGATTTACCCAATCTATCGGGCTGCTACTGCGTCAACGCCAGTTGCGGGTCCAACCTTGTGTCCGGCAATCTCGCATCCGTCCTCAAGGATCTGGGCGGAGGCGTCATAGGCGCGCTCACCACGGCCGATCCAAGGATTGGCGTCGCGCAAGCGAGCGTCGATGGACCGGTCATTCGCTATGTCGGAGCGCAGACCACGGCCTGCACCAACGCTCCCAGTGTAACCGCGACCAGCTACCGCACCAATCCGACCGCGATCAGCAGCGATGCCTATTCCGCCTCGCAGGCCAGTTCAGTCTTTACGGCTCTTGCCGCGTCGCCCACGGCAAGCGGCAAGGCCGAGGTGACGAGCAGTTGCACGATCGAGCGAGAGATCGACGTCAAAAGCTGGGATTATGACGATATCCACGCCGTCAGCGGTTCGATCGCTTCGGTCACGAGCTGCGGCGCCAATTGTCGTCGCTATCAGATCCGGGGCGCGGGGACCTGTGGCAGCACGCCGCCCATCTACACCGCGACCTTCGATCCCATCGCGCCGGACCGGATCGTCTCTGCACGCATCGTCGAGATGGGCGCGGACGACTGGGTCCAGGCCCGGGTGAATGGCGCAATCGTCGGCTATGCCGGGAAGCGGCAATGGCTGGGGACGGGGCTTCCGACCGGCGATTGCCGCATCAGCGATGACCCCTGGTACAATCGGAACCCCATCGACATCACCGCCCAATTGAAGGCCGGCACCACTATCGTGGGCGCCCGCGTGCGCGGCGGCGGCGGCGGGAACTGGGGCTATGTCACGGTCGAAGTCGTCGTCGACACCGCCTGCGAGGTCAGCGAACGGCTCGTCGATCTTTGCGCGGGCTATGCAGGCAACAGTGCCTGCCGCCTCCTGAGCGAAGATGTCGATGGCGTTGAGACCGTGCGCAACGGCATCAATACCGGCCTCAAGCCTCTGGCGCAGACCCGCCTCTTCGGTTCGGGCAACTGCACCTATCAATATTCGCGCGACTTCTTCCTGCGGAGCCGCCGCTACAGCTGCATCACCGACAGCGCCACGATAAACGAGCCCGATCTCTCGCGCGCCGCCTATATCATCGACCATTCGACCGAGACGATACTGGCTGATCGCATTCAGTCGGGCGACGGCAGCATGAGCGAGACGGCAAGATCCTTCTCCCTGCCCGATCGCCCTGCCGTCGCCTCCTGCGAGGCGATCTGCAAGACCCGCGCGCCCAAGGCGAACAGCGGTGTGGCACCCGCAGGCGCTGTTGCCGAAAAGCAGAATGATCCGACCGGCTGGGACAGCTTCTACCATGTCTGCTCGGCGGATTCCGTCTGCCCCTTGAGCGAGGGCGAGGAAGTGGTCACGCCATGCGGCTGTATCGACGACTTCCCCGAGGCGGTCGTCATGATGCAGACAGTCCGCCTCGCTGGCTCCGACCTTGCCTGCACGGCCGCCTCCCAATGAGCCGGCAGGCCCTCTTTCTGCTCAGCCTCGCATGCCTCACGTTCGCGCCTGCCGACATCGCGCGCGCCGCGCAGATTTGCGCCGTTGACCTTAACGGCAATGGCGACGCGGCGGATGAAGGCGAGATGGCAAGCTGCGTCATCATGGCCGGCGGCGCTGTTCAATGCCCGATAGAGCAGCGCGCCTGCGTCATGGATGCCGGTGGCCAATATGCCTGCCCCCTCGGGCCCGACTATCCGTGCATCACGCCAGCAACCGGCGGCGCGCCGACCTGTTCGCCGGGCATCTGTGTCAATACCGCAGCAACTCCAATCGAGGAAGAAACGCCCCCCGATGATCCGGGGCCCGCCAATGACGGACCGGTCGATGCAGACGGCAACTGCCTCGGCACCGTAGAGATATTCGGCGGCCGGGCGCTGCGCTGCCGCCCGCCCGGCGCCAGCGTCACCTTTCAGAATTGCTGCAAGGACAAAGGCGAGATCGTCAAAGACGGGATGGGCGGTTCGCTCTCCTCGATCACCACCAAGATCGCGATCGCCAAGGGCGTCTTTACCGGCATGAAAGCCGCCTATACCGCCTTCAAGGCTGGCGCGACCGCCGCTGAGGCGGGGAGCGCGGGGGCAAACGCCATCATCATCGGCCTCGATCCGACCTCGATCGCGATCAGCCTCGCCATCAACTTCATGATGGAGGTGCTGCTCCAGGGTTGCGATCAACAGGATATGGAGACGGGCATGCTCAGGGGCTCGGGCATGTGCCACGAGGTCGGCACCTATTGCTCGTCCAGCATCCTTGGGGTCTGCATCCAGAAAGCCAGAGGCCATTGCTGCTTTAACACAAAGCTCGGACGCATCATCCAGGAGCAGGGGCGATCGCAGCTCGCGGCCTTCAACGAGATTGGTTGGGGAACGGCGAAGAACCCCTATTGCCGGGGCTTTTCAGCAGAGGAGTTCCAGGCGCTCGACTTCAGCCGGATGGACCTCTCGGAATATTATGCGGACATCGAGGCCCGCGCCCAGTCCGACATCGAGATCGACATGGAGGATAAGGTCAATGCCTATCTCAGCGTCATCAATCCCTGACCGGCTTTTCACGCTCACCGGCGCGCTGCTGCTGATCGGTCAGCCAGCGGTTGCACTGGCACAGGACGCAGCGCTTGAGCGACTTTCAGGCGCCATGGCTAAGCGCGGTCCAAATGAGGCAGCAGGACCAACCGCCCTTCCCGAACCGACGCCTGCGATGAAGAAGCGGGCGTTCGACGCCATGCGCAAGCGGATCAAAGCGCCCGCGGTCGAGGAAAGGGCAAGAGCGGCAGAGGCCATGGCGAACGAAGCGCTCGGTGAGGAGCAACCGGCCATGGGCGCACGTATCTACCAGGCGCTGGGCCTTGCCCCACCCGAAACTGAAGCCAGGACAGCGTCACTCCCGAGCGTTCGGTCCGGCAAAAGCTTCGTCCCCTTGCTTTTCGCGTCCTCCTCCATGCCGGTCGAGACCTTGCGCACCTATGCGATGCAGCTCGAACGGGTGGGCGGCGTGATCGCTTTTCGCGGCATGCCCGGCGGCATGGCAAAGGTAGGTCCGATGGCGGAGTTGACCGCGAAAATGCTGCGGATCGACCCAGGCTGTGAGGGGCCAGCCTGCGCAATGCGCAATGTCCAAATCGTCGTCGATCCAATCCTGTTCCGTCAACATGGCATCGCACAGGTGCCCGCATTCGCCATGGTCCCGGGCGACCCGACAGAGCCCTATTGCGAGCGGGAGGATGAAGCAGGCCCACGGGCCTCCCATCTCGTCTATGGCGACGCGGCGCTCTTAGGCCTCATCGAGGAATATGCACGCCTTGGCGGAAAGGAGGAAGTCAGCGATGCTACGGCTCGTCTTTCTCGGCGCTAGGAGCCTCTGGCCTCGTCTCAGGTCCCTGCCGCATGAGGCGGCCGTGGCGCTGGGAGGAGCGACCAGCGAGCATCCCGCCAATCCGCGCCGCTTGGGTGTAGCCCTGGCCATTGTGGTCCCGGTCACCTGCCTCACCTGGATGGCCATTCCGGCCGTCACCATCGTCATGAGCCCATCAATCGACGCCTGGGCGCTCCGCAAGGCAGCAGGCCCGATCCGCAAGGGCGATCTTGTGATGTTCGATCTGTCCCACCCGATCGCGGGGCCACGGCCCGTCAGCGTCACCAAGCGCGCGCTATGTCTCCCCGGCGAACGTCTGCGCGAAGTGGAGCGACGCTCGGTTCATGACGGCGCAGTGACGGCAAGCCTCTATTATTGCGGTCCCCATTATCTGGGCGCCAGCCGTCCCTTCGGCCGAAAAGGGCAGCGTCTCGATCATCTGCGCTGGGGCGACCATCCATTACCATCAGGTTATATCTATGTCGGCTCTGATCACCCCGAAGGGTTCGACAGCCGCTATTTTGGGCCCGTACGGATCGAGCGGCTGACCCGGATGGAGCGTGTGCTGTGAGACGGACCCTCACGGCATTTGCGCCGCTGGCAGGCCTCCTCATCGCCATCCCGGCGCCAGCGCAGACCAACCCGGAGAAACGCGGCTTCTGGTGGTATGAGTTGCCCACGCCCATCGCAGAGGCGGAGGAAGAGGCCCCCAAGGCGCCCCTCATCCCGCCCATGGCCGAACTTGCGCGATGGAGCCCACCGCGAATCGCCAAGCTCATCACCGAACAACGGGACTATGCGGCAACCGTGCTGACCGTGGATGCCGTCGCGGACTTCTGGCGCCTTCAGGACTTCGCCCGCCGCAAGGCGCGCGCCTTTGCCGGGGTGACGCAGCTTGCACTCCTCACCCATCCCGAGCTCAGTGCGCGCAGCGCCTATCCGGTCGTGGGCGACGCGCGGGACGCGCAGGGCGCCGAGAAGGACGCAGCGCGGCGCTCCTATCTCCGCTCGAAAGGCAATGAATTTGCTCTTGTCATGTTCTCGCGCGCGAGCTGCGGCTATTGCCGGGTTCAATGGCCACTCATCCAGCGCTTCCAGGATGAAATGGGCTGGCAGGTGAGCACCCAGGATCTCGACCGCCGCCCGGACCTCAAGGCGAGATACGGTGTCGAGGTGACGCCCACAACCATGATCATACGGCGCGGCACAAGCCAGCGCATGGTGATCGCCAATGGGGTCGAGGCTTATCCAAACCTCATACAGACAGCCTATCAGGCGGTGAAACTGCTCTCCGGCGACATCAGGCCCGAGCAATTTCTGACGGGCGCGGGCGAAGAAGGCGGCTTCTTCGACGCCCTGGCCAATGGTCCCGTTGCGGCGGGCGATCCATCGATCGGTATGGATCGGAGCCAGCCATGAAGGTTCGCGCCGCCCTGGCTCTGTACGCCGTTGCCGCCATGGCTGCGCCGCTCGGCGCCGCAGGCCCGAGCAGGACAGAAGCGGCGCGCGCAGCGATTCACCCGGTCGCAAGCGAGGCAGAGATGCGCCATTGGCTCGGCCGGGTGCCGCGGACCAACGACTATCCGCCCGATTTCGAAACGACGCTGCGCGATCAGGGTTCGGCATTTCTGATCGAAATGAGCAGTGCGCCGGGCTGCCTTCCCTGTGGCGACCTTTGGGGGAAGCTCGGAAAGCTCAGAACCCGCTTCGGCGTTGCGGTCCGCACCATTGGCGAGAATGAGGCAATGCTGCGATCAGGACGGCTCGGCCTTCCCTGGATTGGCCATCCCGTCGCCTGGCTGAGGCCTGCTGGCGATCCCAACCGACTCATTCCCATCGCGATCGGGACCGATCTAGAGGCCAATCTCGCGCGCAACATCTATCTTGGCGTCAAGATGCAGACGGGCGTCAGGCCGGCCGTCGGCGTCCGGGCCATGGCGAAATTCACAGGGATTGTTGGCGCTGGCAAATTTCCAGGAACCCGGCGATGACGCGGTCTAAAGAGCCTCTGTCAGTGGCGCGCAAGCAAGTCTCTACCGGCAGCCTCGAGGGGCATGCCGGTGATATCGCTCGACATGGGATAGGTCTCCGGGCCGGGATAGATGACGATCCTGCGCTTCGGCCTCAGATCCTCGCAGGCGTGATGAAAACCGCGCTCGACCTTGGGTGCCAGGCTGCGCTTGATCTCATAGACCCACAGTTCGCCGCCAGGCAGCGTGATGAGCAAATCAATCTCGGCGCCTGCCGCGGTCCGATAGAAATTTGCGACGCTGCCTTCGGGCGCCGCAGCAATCAGATTCTCGATGACGAAGCCTTCCCAGCTTCCGCCCGCGACGGGATGACCAAGGACCGCTTCCTCATCCCCCAGCCCAAGCAGGGCGTGGACGAGGCCGCTGTCCCTCACATAGACGCGCGGCGACTTGACGAGCCTCTTGGCGCTGTTGCTATGCCATGGTTCGAGACGACGAACGAGCAGCAGGTCGACGAGAAGGTCGAGATAATTTGCGATCGTCTTGGAATCCAGGCCAAGGCCACGCGCGAAATCCGCTGCGTTGAGCAAACCCGATTGATGATGCGCCAGCATCGTCCAGAAACGCCTGAGCGTCTCCGCTGCGATCCTGGGACCCAGCATCGGCACATCCCGCTCCAGATAGGTCCGGATGAAATCCTGCCGCCAGCGCAAGCTCGAACGATTGCTCCGCGCAAGAAAGCTGTCTGGGAAACCGCCCCGGACCCAAAGACGGTTTGTTTCCTTCCCCTCAAGCTCGAACGCGTCGAACGGCCCCATTTCAAGATAGCTGATCCGCCCGGCAAGGCTTTCGCCCGACTGGGCAAGCAGATCGATCGACGCAGAGCCAAGAAGGAGGAAACGACCGGTCTTGATCCCGGTTCGCCTGCCTTTGTCGATGAGGCCGCGCAATATCTGGAAGAGATCGGGCAGACGATGGACCT
>JACESO010000059.1 GCA_013911745.1 Sphingobium sp.
AGCCACCTAAGGTGACGCGCATTGTTGCGCAAGCGGGCGGGGGCAAGAGGGCGGGAAGCACAAAGTAAGACCCCCGCTCCGGGGGCATGGAACGGGGGTCTCGATCGCGCCCTTGAAGCGCTTCGCGGCGGAGGTGGGGACCGGGTAACAGGGGGGAAATCCCGGTAGTGCCCTCCGCCGTGAAATCCTGATTAGCGCCGCGGATATGAGCCGCAGATGAACGGGCCGGAAAGTTTATCCGCCCGCCGCATCATGGGCTCGGTTCATCCGCCGGAACGCCCGCGCGGTCGCGGATCGGTCCAGCGGAACGCCGAGTCGGCCACCGGCACGCCGTAACGCTGGTTCGACAGCTTCACCGAGGTCCGGTTGTTCTGCGAATCAAGCGCGACCCAGCCATAGAGTTGAAGCCCGGCCGGGCTGACGGCATCGCGCTTGAAGATCATCGTGATGGTGCCGAATTCCGGGCGCTTGGGATCGCGCGCCTGGACGCTGAGGATCGACGGGTCGTCAGTCGGGATCACCTTGCCGAATTTCGACAGATCCTTCGACGGGTCCAGCAGGGCACCCAGCGGCGAATTGCCGATGGGCCAGCGCTGCACCTGCCGCACCTCGTAATCGATGACGGTCAGCGCCTTGCCGTCGCCGACGATCAGCAGGGGAACGCCCTTCTGATACTGGAACCGGATCTTGCCCGGCTGTTTCAGCGTCAGCTGGCCGGTCAGGGTCTGGCCGTTGCGATCGGTCTGGGCGAAGTCCGCCGTCATCGTCGTGACGGCGCGGAGATAGGCGTTCACTTGGCCAAGGCCAGATGGGGCCTGCTGCGCCGCGAGCGGAGCAAGCGGCACCGCGACCGGCGCAGCGGCTAGGACGAGGATCAGGGGCGCAACCAGGCGCTTCATGGGTTCAACTCCATCTTGGTCTGTAAGCCATGGCTTAGGGGTGGAGGGTTGAACCCGCTGTGAACCCGGTCGTTCCGATATTGCAAGGACTGCGGCGGCATCCATCCGCGTGGGGATAAAAAAAGGGCCGATCGAAACGACCGGCCCGGAAAGTTTTTAGGAGAGGATGCCTGAAAGGCCTCTTCCATATGCCGTTCGGCTGGATTCGTCGCAAATGCGAACCGGGCGACTATGATTGCGCGAAACGCAATCAGCCGGGGTCAGAGCGGATTGCCATTCTCGTCGCGCAGCACTTCGCGGCGGCCGACATGGTTGGGCGGGCCGACCAGGCCCTCCTCCTCCATTCGTTCGATAAGGCGCGCGGCGCTGTTGTAGCCGACACGCAGCTGCCGCTGGAGCCAGCTGGTCGAAGCCTTCTGATTTTCGAACACCAGCTGGCAAGCCTTGCGGAAAAGCTGCGCGTCGGGACTGTCGTCGCCAAGATCGACGCCATCCAGGGCGAAGCTGCCTTCCTCCGGCTCCTCTGTCACGGCGGAGATATAGTCGGGCTGACCCTGCGCGCGCCAATGATCGGCGACGACGCGGACCTCGTCATCGGAGACGAACGGACCGTGGACCCGCATCAGGCCCTTGCCGCCGTGCATGTAGAGCATGTCGCCCTTGCCCAGTAGCTGCTCCGCGCCCTGTTCGCCCAGGATGGTGCGGCTGTCGATCTTCGACGTGACGAAGAAGCTGATGCGGGTTGGCAGGTTCGCCTTGATGACGCCGGTGATGACGTCGACCGAGGGGCGCTGCGTCGCGAGGATGAGGTGGATGCCGGCCGCCCGCGCCTTTTGCGCCAGGCGCTGGATCAGGAATTCGACTTCCTTGCCCGCCGTCATCATGAGGTCGGCAAGCTCGTCCACCACCACCACGATCTGCGGCAGCGGCTGGAAATCGAGCTGCTCCTCCTCATAGATCGGCTTGCCGGTTTCCGGGTCGTAGCCGGTCTGGACACGGCGGCCCAGCGGCTTGCCCTTGGCTTTCGCGGCGCGGACCTTCTCGTTGTAATTGGCGAGGTTACGCACGGAAATGGACGCCATCATGCGATAGCGGTCCTCCATCTGCTCGACCGCCCATTTAAGCGCCCGGATCGCCTTTGCCGGTTCGGTGACGACCGGCGAAAGGAGATGCGGAATGTCGTCATAGGTCGACAGTTCCAGCATCTTGGGATCGATCATGATGAGGCGCAGCTGGTCCGGCGTCATGCGATAGAGCAGCGACAGGATCATGGCATTGAGGCCGACCGACTTGCCCGAACCGGTGGTGCCCGCGATCAGCAGGTGGGGCATGGGGGCAAGGTCGGCGATGATCGGTTCGCCCGAGATATTCTTGCCCAGGATGATGGGCAGCGTCGCTTCCTGCGCGAACTGTTCGGACGTGATGAGTTCGCGGAAGGACACGCCCTCGCGGTGGGCGTTGGGCAGTTCGATGCCGATGACGGTGCGGCCCGGAATGGTCGCGACGCGGGCGGAGAGCGCCGACATGTTGCGGGCGATATCGTCGGCCAGCGCGATGACGCGGCTCGCCTTGATGCCGGGCGCGGGTTCCAGCTCGTACATGGTCACGACCGGGCCGGGACGCACTTCGGTGATGTTGCCCTTCACATGGAAGTCGTCGAGCACCGATTCGAGCAGCCGCGCGTTGCGCTCCAGCGCGGCCTTGTCGATCTTGCCGCCCTGATTGGCGGGGATGGGATTGAGCAGGTCGGGCGAGGGCAGCGAGGAGTTGCCGAACAGGTCGTCCTGGCTGACCGGGGCCATGGCGCGCTGCACCGGCGCAGGCTTGGGCGACTGGATGGTGATGGGTGGCTTGGGTTCGTTCGACACCTGCTTGCGCGGCGCGATGACGCGTTCGGCGGGTTCGTCCTCATCGTCGAAGACGTCCTCGGCTGCCGCGCCGCCGGCAAAGGCAAGCGCGGGGCGCGGGAGGCTGAGTCGCGGAAAGCTGGGCCGGCGCATCGCGATCAACGGCTTCTCCAGCGCAAGGCTGCGGTAACAGGCGAACAGGCCCGCGATCAGCGCAACGACGATCAGCAGGCCCCTGATCCACGGGGCTGCGGCGGGGACTTGCGCGGTCAGGCTGGCGATGCCCTTCGCAGTCACGAGGCCGATGACGCCACCCCAGCCTGCGGGCAGGCCGACCAGCGGCTCTGTCTGGAACAGGGCGAGCGCGATGCCGACGAGGGCGATGCCGAAGAGGCATTTGCCGAACTGCGCCTTCCATCCCGCCATGTCCTGATCGCCCCACATGCGGCGGGCAGTCACCGCCATCAGCGGCAGGATGAGGGCAACCGGCACGCCCAGCAGCCAGAGCAGGAAATCGGCGGTCCACGCACCCGGCGCGGCCATGATGTTAGCGACATGATCGCCCGCCACCGTGTTCATCGAGGGGTCGCTGGGCGCGTAGCTGAGCAAGGCGAGCGCAAGGAAGAGGGTCGCCGCGATCAGCGCCAGTGCGCCGATCAGCGCGCCGCTGCGGATCAGGCTGCGCTTCAGCATTTCCCGCCATTCCGGCGATCGTTTGACGGTGCGGCCGACGGCCATAACTACCCCATGTCCCCCAAATGTTCCGTTCCGGCACAATGCGCCGAGGGGGGAGTCGCCGTCAAGTGCGGGGCGGTTCGGCTCGTCCCGCGCGGGCGAGAGCATGAAGCGCGTCGCCATCGACCCGCTGCACCGTCCATTCGTCCATCGGCTTCGCGCCGATCGACCGGTAGAAGGCGATGGACGGTTCGTTCCAGTCGAGCACCGACCATTCGAGGCGGGCGCAACCGCGATCCATCGCGATCTGCGCCAGCCGCGCGAGCAACGCCTTGCCGGCGCCAAGGCCCCGCGCCTGCGGCAGCACGAACAGATCCTCCAGATAGAGGCCGGGGCGTCCTTCGAAGGTCGAGAAATTATGGAAGAAGAGCGCGAAGCCCAAGGCGGTGCCCTCCTGCTCCGCGATCAGCACTTCGGCCATGGGGCGTTCGCCGAACAGGTAGCGGCCCAGTGTCGCGCGGTCCGCCTTCACCTCATGGGCGAGCCGCTCATAGTCGGCCAGCGCGAGGATGAAGGCGTGGATCGTATCAAGATCGTCGGCGCGTGCCGGGCGGATGATGATGGCGCTCATACTGTTCCCGCTTCCACATGGGCCATGTCCGGCCGTTTCGAGCGCGCGGCGATAAGGCAGCCGGCGACGATCAGCAAGGCGCCGGCGATCGTGACCGCCGTCACCCTTTCGCCGAACGCCAGCCAGCCGACGATCGCCGCCCAAAGGAAGGCGCTATATTCGACCGGGATGAGCCGCTGTGCCTCGGCGCGCGCATAGGCCCAGGCGAGCGCCGACAGCGAGGTGAAGGCAAGGGTCGCCGCAAGGACGACAAGCGGAACAGCGGCGGCCGGCGGCACAGCCAGCCAGACCGGCGCGGCCAGCGCGAAGACGCCGAGCATCACCAGATGCTGGAAGAAGGCGACCTCTATGGGAGAGGCGACTTGCGCCTGCTGCCGCTGGATCACGAGATTCCAGGCGAAAAGCACGGCGGACGCCAGCACCGCCAGCGCGCCGAGCAGGGCGTCGGCGTCATAACGGCCCTGGAGCTTGCCCGAAAGAATGACGCCCACGCCCACCAACCCGAGCAGGGAAGCGCCGATCGCCTGCCGCCCGACCCGCTCCCTGAGCAGCAGAGCGGCGAGATAGAGGGCGATGAGCGGGGCGATGAAGGACAGCGCGATCGCTTCGGCCAAAGGCAGGCGCATCAGCGACCAGAAGAAGAGCGCGGCCATCAGCGCGACCACCGTTCCACGCAGCAGGTGAATGCGCAACACCGCCGCCGTCGGCCAGCGCTGGCGGGTGAGCAACATCAGGGCAAGACCAAGGAGGGTGCCGGTCACGGCGCGCCAGAACAGGGCGTTGTAGAGGCCGATAGAAAGGCTCAGCCCCTTCATCGCCGCGTCCATGACGGAAAACAGCGCTACGCCCAGGCAGCAGACGGCAAAGGGGATCGCGAAGCCGCGATGAAGCTTTTCCATGCGAGGCCAGCTATTCCGCCGCTTCCGCCTTGCCTGCGTCGGTCGTTTCCGCTTCCAGCTTCGCGGCCTCGATCTCCGCCGCCTTTGCTTCGACCAGGGAGACGATATGATCGATCATGCCTTCGTCCTGGACCGTGTGGTCGGTGAGGCCGGAGAGATAGACCATGTGCTTGCCGGCGCCGCCGCCAGTAAGGCCGATGTCGGTCTCGCGCGCTTCGCCGGGGCCGTTGACGACGCAGCCCAGGACCGAGAGGGAGAGCGGCGTGTGAATATGCTGGAGCCGTTCCTCCAGCGCCTGGACCGTGCGGATGACGTCGAAACCCTGCCGCGCGCAGGACGGGCAGGAAATGACCTTCACTCCGCGCGTGCGGATGCCCAGTGACTTGAGGATTTCATAGCCGACGCGCACTTCCTCTTCCGGTTCGGCGGAGAGGGAGACGCGGATCGTATCGCCGATCCCCGCCCAGAGCAGGTTGCCGATGCCGATCGCGCTCTTGACCGTGCCGCCGATCAACCCGCCCGCTTCGGTGATGCCAAGGTGCAGCGGGCAATCGACCGCGTCGGCAAGCTGCATATAGGCGGCAACCGCGAGGAACACGTCGCTGGCCTTCACCGCGACCTTATATTCGTGGAAATCCTGATCCTGCAGCAGCTTGATATGATCGAGCGCGGATTCAACCAGCGCTTCGGGGCAGGGTTCGCCATATTTTTCGAGCAGGTCTTTTTCGAGGCTGCCGGCGTTGACGCCGATGCGGATCGAGCAGCCGTTCGCCTTGGCCGCGTCCACCACTTCCTTGACCCGCGCCTCGCTGCCGATGTTGCCGGGATTGATGCGCAGGCAGGCCGCGCCCGCGTCCGCCGCTTCGAGCGCACGCTTATAGTGGAAATGGATATCGGCGACGATCGGCACGCGCGCGGCGCGGACGATCTGCTTCAGGGCCGCGGTGGATTCCTCGTCCGGGCAGGACACACGGATGATGTCGACGCCCACTTCCTCGCAACGGCGGATCTGGTCGATCGTGGCGCGCACATCATGCGTGGGCGTGTTGGTCATCGTCTGCACCGTCACCGGCGCGCCGCCACCCACCGGCACATTGCCGACCATGATCTGACGGCTCTGGCGGCGCGCGATGTCCCGCCAGGGACGAAGGCCGGGATTGTGGTCGGACATGAAAAGGGGCTCCGTAAGCTACGGAGCCCCTATAGTCATTCGCGTTCGATATTAGAAGCGGAGCGTCACCGAAGCCGCGACCTGATCCGCATTGCCGCTGGTCTGGGCCAAGGTAGTGGCCGTGACGGTCGCGGGTGCCGGGAAATAGCTGTCCGGGCGGATGATGTTCGCCTTTTCGACGAAAGTGTGGGCGTAGCTGAGGTTCAGCGCGGCGGCGGGCGAGATGTTGAAGGTCGCGCCGCCGGTCAGCCACACGCGATCGCCGTCCGGCACGCGGGTCGTCAGATGCTGTGGGTTTGTGGGCGTGCGATCGAACATGGTGCCCGCCCGCAGCGTCAGCGCCGGGCTGACATCATATTCGCCGCCGGCGCTGAAGGAATAGCTGTCGCGATAGTCCAGCTCCTTGTTGGTGGTGCCGGTGGCCGAGGTGACGGCGATGCCCTTGAACTTCGACCAGTTATACCATTTGCCGGTCAGCATCGCCCGAAGATTCGGCGTCAGCTTGTGCATCATCGACACGGTGACGATGTCGGGCAGGTCCAGCGGCGCGGTCGCGGCGAAATTGCCGTTACCCGCAGCGATTGGGCCGAGCAGGCCAGACACCGACTGCGTACCCCCGAGGCGATGGTTGATGCCGGAGCGATAATGGACGCCGAAATTGGTGTCGCCGGTGGTGTAGAAGAGTCCGGCGTTCCAGCCCACCGACCAATCGTCGCCCTTTAGGCGGGCGAAGCCGTCCGCAGGAGCCAGCGGGGACAATTGCGGCAGGGCGTTGGTGAGTTCCGCCTTTACATATTGCACGTCGACGCCGCCGCCGATGGAGAGAGTGTCGGTCAGCTTGTAGGCGGCGGACGGCTGAATATTGTAGGTCTTGAGATCGGTATAGATCGAGTCGTAGCGGCCGAAGAAGCCGTCCTCATATGCCAGCTTCAGACCGAAGGGCGCGTTGACGCCAAGCCCGAGCCACAGGCGGTCGGTCACTTGGGCGCTGGCGTAGAAGCTGGGCACGGGAATGACGCTGTCAAAGGGATTGCCGCCGTCATTGCCCTGCACCGGGACGCGGAGCGCCGAGCCGGGAACCGAGCGGTAGGTGCCGCGGTTCGTCTGGTGCGCGGACGCGATCAGCGCGGAAGCACCGGCCGAGAGCTGGATTCCCTGAAGCTGCGTCATCGCCGCCGGATTGAAATAGATGGTGGAGGGATCATCGCCCGCTGCGGCGCCACCCGACAGGGCGCGGCCGATTTCGACGGGCGATTGTTCCTGGAGATAGAAACCCCCGGCCCAGGCAGAACCCGGCGCGGCTAGCGCAGCCGTGGCGCAAAGCCATTGTGCCAGATGGGGGGTGAAACGGCGGCGACGGGACATGGCAGATCCTCTACTCATTTGCGACTTGTCTTGTGCCGATCGGCGACGCTGCCAACGCGCCTGACCGGCTCTGGAGCCATGCGCTTAACGCAGATCGCGTTAATTTCCAGTGTTGCTGTTGTGTCGCTTCCTGACCTTCGACGGTGGTTTGGGGAAGAACGCTACGGCCGGGCGACGACAGCGACCGGAAAAAAAGACAAAAAAAAGCCGCCAACGAGGGCGGCTTGAAAGTTTTAGGAGAGGATGCCTGAAAGGCCCGTTCCTTTTGCGGTGCAGCGCAATCTATCGCAAATGCGAAAGACGTGGCCTTGATTGCGTTTCATGCAATCGAAGGGTTCTTGCCTGATTTCCGTAACGTCAATTTTCGATGAAAAATCGTGCGATCAGGGGGTGGGCGTTCAAGCCCGCCTTCGAATCAGCCGATACGGTGCACGCCCGATTCGGCAAGCTGCGAATCAATCTGGTCCAGCAACCTCGATAGACCCTCCTGGTCCACCGCCTCCGCCCGCGCGACGAGCGCCGCCTGGGTGTTGGAGGCGCGCAGCAGCCACCAGCCGTCCGCCGTGCGTACGCGGACGCCGTCGATCAGGGTGACCGCCGCGCCCATCGCCAGCAACCGCGCGGTCACTTCCTCCACCACGGCGAACTTGCGATCCTCCGTCACTGGGAATCGGAGCTCGGGCGTAATGACGCTGTCGGGCAGGGCATCCGAGAGCGCGGCCAGGCTGTGCCCCCCTTGTCCCAGGAGGCGGATCAAACGGACGGCGGCGTACAGGCCATCGTCATAGCCGGCATGATCGTCGGCGAAGAAGAAGTGGCCGGTTGTCTCGCCTCCCAGGAGCGCGCCAGTCTGCTTCATTCTGGACTTGATGTGGCTGTGCCCCGCCTTCCACATGTCGCCTTGCCCGCCAAGCGCGGCGATGCGGTCGAACACGCGCTGGCTGGTCTTTACGTCAGCGACGATGCGCGCGCCTGGGCGGTTTTCCAGCAGATCGGCGGCGAAGAGCGCGAGCAGCCGGTCGCTCGTGAGCGTGCGGCCGCGTCCGTCGATCACCCCGATCCGGTCGCCGTCGCCATCGAAAGCCACTCCGAAATCGAGGCGCTTCCCAAGGACGAGCGCGCGCAGATCGTCCAGATTCGCGTCCACGGAAGGATCGGGATGATGGTTGGGGAAATGGCCGTCCACATCGGTGAAGAGCAGATGATGCTCACCGGGGAGGCGCTGCGTCAGCGCCTCGACGATGGGACCGGCCGCGCCGTTGCCCGCGTCCCAGCCGATGCGGAAGGGCGCGCAGTCGAAATGCCGGAGCAGGCGGTCGATATAGGCATCCATCATCTCAACGGTTTCGACCTTGCCCATGCCGATCGCCCAGTCGCCCGCCGCCGCCATTTCGCCCAGCCGCTGAATGTCCGCGCCGAAGAAGGGCGCATGCGCGTGCACCAGCTTGAAGCCATTGTCGTCGGCGGGATTATGGCTGCCTGTTATCTGGATGCCGCCATCGACGTCGCAAGTCGCTTCGGCATGATATAGCATGGGCGTCGGGCCAAGGCCGATGCGCAGCACGTCGATGCCGCTGGCGACAAGTCCCTCGACAAGCGCGACCTCCAGCATCGGCGAACTCAGCCGTCCGTCATAGCCGACGGCGATCCGGCGGCCTCCTCCGCGGGCGATGATGGTGCCAAAGCATCGACCCAACGCCCAGGCATCGGCCCGGTGCAGCGTCTTCCCCACCGTGCCGCGCAGATCATAGTCGCGCAGCAGCGTTGGATGGAAGACGTGGCTCATCCCTCCGACCGCTGGCCGAGCAGCAGGTCGCGGGCGGCGTTGATCTGCGCCGCCAGCGCTTCGGTGCCGCCCTTGTCGGGATGGACGGAGGCGATGAGGCGGCGGTGCGCCGCGCGGATGGCGGCCGGGTCGGCGTCTGGCGACACGCCAAGCAGCGCACGCGCCTTCGCCAGATCGTCGGCACGGGGCGGCACCGCGACGGGACGCTTGCGGGTGGCGGCACGCCGGTTGCCCTGCTTGGCGAAGAAGAGCGCCGCACCGATCAGCAACGGCGCGCCGATCACCGGCTTGCCTTTGGCCGCCAGCACCGCACCCACCAGCGCCGCGCCCAGCGCCATCCCGTCCTTTGCCGTCATGCGTTGCAGCCTTCCCGTCCAGATCAGCCAGACCGCAAGGCCAGCCAGCAACAGCGCAAGCAGGCCCATCAGGCTGCGCCGAGCAGGTCCATCGGCACCGCGCCATCGCGGGTGGGAAGGGCGAGGCCCGATACCATTTCGCGCAATTCCTGCCGCGCGGCGATGTGGCTGACGCCCAAGTCGCCCAGATGCCCCTTGTCGAGGAGGGTCAGGCCCGAGGGGAAGAGCTCGCGGAAGATCACGCGTTCCGACAGGCCCGGAATGACGCGGAAGCCGACGCGGCGGGACAGTTCCATGAGCGCGTCGCCCACCCGCTTCTTGTTGCGGGCGTCATGATGCTGGACGCGGTTGCGCAGCACGACCCAATCGATCGACACGCCGTCCGCCTTGGCGCGGGTCTTGCGCGCTTCGAAGATCAGTTCCGAATAGAAGGACAGCCGGCGCACTTTGAAGGTTTCGGCGTCCACCTGGCCGATGAGGTCGAAATCGACAAAGCTGTCGTTCATCGGCGTGACGAGCGTGTTGGCGCGCGCCGCCATGTGCCGGGCGAAGGCGTCGTCACGGCCGGGGGTATCGACGATCAGGAAATCCTTGCCCTCCGACACGGCGGCCGATTCCGCCTCCAGCGCGTCGATGCTGTCGCCCTTCAGAACGGCGAATTCGGGTGCGGGAAGCTCGATGGAGCGGCGGCGCGCGGTTTCGGCGCGGTTTTCCATGTAGCGGGTGACGGTGCGCTGGCGCGGGTCGAGGTCGATCATGCCGACCCTGTGGCCAAGCGCCGTCAGGGCGATGGCGGTATGGACCGCCGTGGTCGACTTGCCGGTGCCGCCCTTTTCATTGGCGAAGACGATGAGGTGCGGCTGCGGAGTGGCCATTGGTCCGGTGATAACCCTTGTTGTCGCAATCTGTGTTGACGGTCCCGCCGGCCCATGCCTAGCAGGTCATCCCTGTTTCCATCGCCCTTATCGGAGCCCATCCTTCCGTGCAAACGCTGCGTGACCTGCCCGCCCTCCGTGCCGCCGTGGCCGCGCTGAAACGCGACGGAAAGCCGCTGGCGCTGGTGCCCACCATGGGCGCACTGCATGACGGGCACATGGCGTTGGTGGAGGAAGCGCGCCGACACGGACGGCATGTGGCCGTGTCGATCTTCGTCAATCCCAAACAGTTCGGACCGAACGAGGATCTGGACGCCTATCCAAGGCGCGAAGCCAAGGACGCGCAGATGCTTGCCGCGGCGGCCGTGGATATCCTCTGGGCGCCAACGGTCGAGGTCATGTATCCGGTGGGCTTCGCCACCAACATCAGCGTGTCTGGCGTCAGCGAAGGGTTGGACGGCGCGGCGCGGCCGGGGCATTTCGACGGGGTCGCCACGGTGGTCACCAAATTGTTCAATCAGGTGCGACCCGATGTCGCGATCTTCGGCGAAAAGGATTATCAGCAGCTCGCCGTCATCCGGCGCATGGTTTCGGACCTGGACCTGCCGATCGAGATCATCGGCATGCCGACGCAGCGGGCCGAAGACGGCCTCGCCCTCTCCTCGCGCAATGCCTATCTGAGCGAGGAGGAGCGCAAGGCGGCACTGGCCCTGCCCCGCGCGCTGGGCGAAGCGAAACGGCAGATCGAGAAGGGCGAGCCGGTGGAGGGCGCGCTGGCGAAGGCGATCACCACTCTCGGCCAGCATGGCTTCGATCCGGTCGATTATGTGACGCTGTGCGACGCCGCCACCCTGGAGCCGATGACGCTGCTGGATCGCCCCGCCCGGCTGCTGGGCGCGGCGCGGTTGGGGCGGACGCGCCTCATCGACAATATCGCGGTCGATCCCGCTTAACTTCGCATATGTCCCGCAGAAATTGACATAAAGTTGCGCGGGGCTGATCCTATCGCAAAGCGGCAGCATCCTTCTACCATGATGCGCCGCCTTTAGGACATGGGCTCAGAAGGGCTTGACGATCACCGCGATGACGATGATCGCGGCGGCAACGCCTGGTATCTCGTTCATCATGCGCAATTGTTTGTCGGACAGGGGCCTCTGCCCCTTCGCGAGCTTCTTCGCATAGCCCGCGATCCAGCCATGATAGGCGGAGAGGCCCAGGACGAAGAGCAGCTTCAAGTGGAACCAGCCGAAGTTCCAGGCGCCGATCTCCACCATGAGCATCAGGCCGAAGATCCAGACGAGAACCAGCGACGGATTGAGAATGATCTTGAGCAGCCGCGTCTCGCGCTCCACCCATTTGCGGTCCTCCGGCGATCCGGGCGCGGTTTCCTGATGATAGACGAAGAAGCGCGGTATCATGAACAGCCCCGCCATCAGGAAGATGACGAAGATGACATGGGCGGCCTTCACCCAGAGATAGGCGGCGCCGAGATAAGCCATGGGTCAGTGCTCCTTATCGCCGCACATAGCTAATGAGCGCCTCGACATGCGCAATGGGCGTGTCGGGTAATATGCCATGGCCGAGATTGAGGATATGCGGCCGGCCGGCGAAGGCGGCGCGAATGTTGTCCACCGCCTGCTCGACCACCGCGCCGCCGGCAATGAGCGCCAGCGGATCGAGATTGCCCTGCACCGGCATGCCGGCGGGTAGCGCTTCATTGGCCCAATTGGGATCGATCGTTTCGTCGACGCCCACGGCATCGACGCCGGTCAGCCGGGCATAGTCCGCGAGCTTCGCGCCTGCGCCCTTCGGAAAGCCGATCACCGGGACGTCGGGATGGATCGCCTTCAGCCGTTCGACGATGCGGCGGTTGGGTTCGATCACCCAGCGTTCGAACTGCGCGGGCGCAAGGCTGCCGGCCCAGCTGTCGAACAGCTGCACCGCCTCCACCCCCGCGTCGATCTGGCCGGAGAGATAAGTGACGGTCGCCTCGATGATCGCGTCGATGAGGGCGGCAAAACGCTCTGGCTGCTGGTAGGCCATGCGTCGCGCCGCTCCATGATCCTTGCTGCCCTGCCCCGCGACCATATAGGTGGCCACGGTCCAGGGACTGCCCGCAAAGCCCAGGAAGGTGACGGCGGGATCCAGCGCCGCCTTCACCCGCCTAACGGTGTCATAGACGGCGTCGAAGCGGGAGAAGTCGGGCGTCAGCGCCGACAGGTCGGTTTCGGCGAGGATCGGCGCGAGGCGTGGGCCTTCGCCAGCCTCGAACCAGAGATCCTGTCCCATGGCATAGGGAACGATCAAAATGTCGGAAAAGAGGATCGCGCCATCGAAGCCGAAGCGGCGGAGCGGCTGAAGCGTGACTTCGGCGGCGGCTTCGCTGTCATAGACCAGTTCGAGAAAGCCGCCCATTTGCGCCCGGAGCGCGCGATATTCGGGCAGGTAGCGGCCCGCCTGGCGCATCAGCCACATCGGCGGAACGACAGGCACCTCGCCGCGCAGGACGCCGAGCAGAGGCTTTTCGACCAAAGATGTTTCAGTCGATCCGGCGAGGGCGTCCACGGGCATCTTATTCTCTCTTAATATTAGATTCAAAGGTGGATGGAGATAGATGCTCCGTTGGCAGCGGGGTTTATGCGCTGTGCCCGGTTTTGCCAACAGCTTGACTCCCCAGCCCTATGCTTTGCCGTCCGAGTCAGTCCGATCATCCCCATTATCCACAGCATGTGGATGAAAAATCGGGCCTGTGGGGGCCTTGTGGATAAGAGTCCGGGCTGCAGGGACGGGATGAAGGCGGCATTTCATCCCCGATTTCATCCCTTGCTTTATCCACAACCTGCCCACAGAGATGCGCTATGGCGCGCATCCACCTGCACCTGCTGTCCGACTCCACCGGCGAGACGCTGGAGAATATCGCCAAGGCAGCGATCGGGCTGTTCGAAAATGTCGAAGCGGTCCGCCATTTCTGGCCGATGGTGCGGTCCGATGTCCACCTCGACCGGATCATGGAAGAGATCGCGGCGAACCCCGGTCTCGTCCTCTTCACCCTCACCAACCATCCGCTGCGCAGGCGGTTGGAGACGCGATGCCGCGCGCTGGGCCTGCCCCATGTCGCGGCGCTCGACAGCGTGGCAGACGCGCTGTCCAACATATTGGGGCAGGAGACGCGCACGCGTCCCGGGCGCAAGCATATATTGGACGAGGCCTATTTTGCGCGGATCGAGGCGATTCAGTTCACCATCGCCCATGACGATGGCGTGGGCCATGAAAATTGGGAGGAAGCCGACATCGTCCTAGCCGGCGTGTCGCGCGCGTCCAAGACGCCGACCTCCATCTACCTCGCCAACCGGGGATACAAGACCGCGAACATTCCGCTGGTGCCGGAATCACCGCCGCCGCGCAGCCTGTTCTCGCTGAAGCATCCGATGGTCGTGGGCCTGACCGTCAGTCCGGAACGGTTGATCCAGATCCGGCGCAACCGGCTGCTGTCGCTCAACCAGGCGCCCGAAACCGCCTATGTCGACAATGACAAGGTGCAGGCGGAACTGGCCTTTGCGCGGCGCATGTTCGCCGACAATGGCTGGCCGGTGATCGACATGACCCGCCGGTCGATCGAGGAGGCCGCCGCCGCGATCATCAACCTGTTCAACGACCGCGAACTGGCGGAAGGCGCGGACGGCCAGGCGGAGGCCGGGGCATGATCGTGCTGGCGTCGCAGAGCGCAAGCCGGCGGGCCATGCTGAGCGCGGCGCAGGTGCCGTTCGAGGCGCTGTCTCCACAGGTGGACGAGGAGGCGGCGAAGGAAGCGCTGCGGGCGGACGGGCTCGACGCGCGGGCTTTGGCGGACGCGCTGGCGGAGCTGAAGGCGCTGCGCGTGTCACGGCGCGCGCCCGGCGCTCTGGTGCTGGGGTGCGACCAGACGCTGTCGATCGGTGACGGCGAAGAGCGCGGCGAGATGATCGACAAGGCCGTGGACAGGGAGGATGCGCGGCGCATCCTTCGCCTGCTGTCCGGCCGGGTGCATCATCTTCACAGCGCGGCGGTGATAGCTTTGAACGGCGAGGCGATCTGGCGGCATGTCGAGCGGGTGCCGATGACGGTGCGGCCATTGTCCGACGGCTTCATCGACGCCTATCTGGACGCGGACTGGGAGCAGCTGCGCTGGTGCGTGGGCTGTTACCGGATCGAGGGGCCGGGCGCTCAACTGTTCAGCCGGATCGAGGGCAGCCAGTTCGCGATTCAGGGACTCCCCCTGCTGCCCCTGCTTGACTTTCTGCGCGTGCGGGGCGTTCTGGCGGCATGACCGACCAGCTCCCCTATGCCGAAGTGATCGGCGATCCGATCGCGCACAGCAAATCGCCGCTGATCCACAATTTCTGGCTGAATGCGCTCGATATCGAGGCGGAATATCGCAAGACGCATGTGACGGCGGAGGGCCTGTCCGCCTATTTCCTGAGGCGACGGGCCGACCCGGACTGGCTGGGGTGCAACATCACCATTCCGCACAAGATCGCGGTGATGGACTATGTCGACGATCCCGGCGGTGTGCGGGAGCGGATCGGCGCGATCAACACGATCGCCAGCGAAACCGGCGGTCCGTTGATCGGCACCAACACGGACGCGGGCGGGTTCCTGCAGCCGTTGCTGCGCGACAAGTGGAAGGGCCAAAGCGCGGTGCTGATCGGTACGGGCGGCGCGGCGCGGGCGATCCTGTTTGCGCTGATCAGCCTGGGCGTGCCGGAGATCATAATCATGGCGCGTGACCGGGCGAAAGGGCAGGCGCTGCTCGATCGCGCCGGGGTGAAGGGCCGCGTCCTCGCGCTGACCGATCCCCTGCCGCCCGCCGACCTGCTGGTCAATTCGACGTCGCTCGGCATGGTCGGGCAGCCGGTGCTGGAGCTGGATCTTTCCCAGCTGCCGGATAGCGCGACGGTCTATGACATCGTCTACGCGCCGCTGGAAACCGCACTCTTAAAGGCGGCGCGGGCACGCGGACTCAAGACGCTCGATGGCCTGGAGATGCTGATCGGGCAGGCGGCATTGGCCTTCGACATCTTCTTCGACGCGCAGGCCCCGCGCGAGCTGGACGCGGAGTTGCGCGCGCTGCTGCTGTCGGCGGGGGAATGAAGGTCTACGGCCTCACCGGATCTATCGGCATGGGCAAGTCGGCGGTGGCGGCGATGTTCCGGCGCGAGGGCGTGCCGTTGTTCGACGCGGATGCCGAGGTGCATCGCCTGCAAGGGCCTGGCGGCGCGCTGCTGCCGGCGATCGAGGCGCGCTTTCCCGGTACGACAGGGGCGCAGGGGGTCGACCGCGCGAAACTGGGTGCGGCGGTGTTCGGCCATCCGCATGAACGGCGCGCGCTGGAAGCCATCGTTCATCCGGCGGTGCAGGCCAGCCGGCGCGCCTTTCTGCGCCGCCACCGCAGCCGCGCGTTCGTTATCCTCGATATCCCCCTGCTGTTCGAGACGCGCGGGCACAAAAAGCTGGCCGGGGTGATCGTGGTGACCGCGCCCGCATGGAAGCAGCGCCGCCGGGTGCTCGCGCGGCCGGGCATGACGCCGGCCAAATTCCGCCAGATCATGCGGTTGCAGACGCCCGACGCGGAAAAGCGGCGACGGGCGGACCATATTATTCACACCGGCACCACTTTCGCCGACACGCGCGCGCAGGTGCGGCGTCTGGTCGCTTGCCTTGGCGCGAAGACAGGCCGATAAGATAGGCTGGCAAGAGTCGTTGAAGAGGCCATGCGCGAAGTCATTTTCGATACCGAAACGACAGGATTCGATCCGGCATCGGGGGACCGGCTGGTCGAGATCGGGTGCATAGAGCTGATCAACCGGGTGCCGACCGGTCGGACCTTCCACGCTTATTATCATCCCGAGCGCGACATGCCCGCCGCCGCCTTCGCCGTGCATGGGCTTTCTGCCGATTTCCTCGCCAAGCATCCGGTCTTCGGGCGCGGCGCGCTGGAGCTGCTGGAATTTCTGGAGGACAGCCCGCTGGTCGCGCACAATGCGCGGTTCGACTTCGGCTTCCTGAACCATGAATTGAAGCTGTGCGGTCATCCGGAAGTATCGATGAACCGGATGATCGACACGGTCGCGATCGCGCGCCAGTTGCATCCAGGCGCGAAGCACAGCCTGGACGCGCTCTGCACCCGTTATGGCATCGACCGCAGCCATCGCGTCAAGCATGGGGCGCTGCTGGACGCGGAATTGCTGGCGCAGCTTTACATCGAACTGACCGGCGGCCGGCAGATCGGCCTGGGTCTGGCACAAGAGGAGATAAAAGAAACTGTCAGGGTGGAACTGACGGCTGGCGCCACGGTTCGCCCTGTACGTCCTGCGCGGGTCTTTGCGGCCAGCGCGGAGGAGCTGGAGCGGCATGCAGCGTTCGTCGCGACGCTGAAGGAGCCGCTCTGGTTGCAGGAGGCATAGACCCTTACCCAATGGCCTATGCCTCCCGAATGAACCGCACCGCCTTCCCGGCGGCGCGGCAAGAACAAGGAGAAGGCATATGGATATTCGTGTTTCCGGACATCAGGTCGAAACGGGCGACGCGCTCAAGAGCCACGTCACCGACCGTTTGCAGGCCATGGCCGAGAAATATTTCTCCCGCGCGCTTTCCGCCCAGGTGACGTTCCGCACCGCGCCCCATGGCGCTTTCCATTGCGACATCGTGTGCCATGTGATGACCGGCCTGATCCTGAAGGGCGCGGGCGAGGCGCAGGAGGCGCACCCGTCCTTCGACCAGGCGGCAGACCGGATCGAAAAGCAGCTGCGCCGCTATATGCGCCGGTTGAAGGATCGCAGCGCGCAGGCGGCGGCGGCCGAAGCGCAGCGCAGCAACGGATACGCGCTGGATGAGATCGATGGTGCCGGATACACCATCTTCGCTGGCGGCAGCGAGGAAGAGGAGGCGACGGACGCGCCGCTGATTGTGGCGGAGACGCGCGTCGACATTCCCGAAGCTAGCGTGTCCGACGCAGTCATGATGCTGGACCTGCGCAACACCAACGCGCTGCTGTTCCTGAATGCGGGGACGTCCGCCTATAATATGGTCTATCGTCGCCATGACGGGACGATAGGCTGGGTAGAACCCCGTGCCTGAAGGTATGGGTGGCGGCTGGGTAGAACCCCTCCCCCGATGAATGGAAGGTTGGCGGA
>JACESO010000006.1 GCA_013911745.1 Sphingobium sp.
TCACCAATCAGTGCAATCTCGCCTGCACCTATTGCTACGAATTCGGCGCGGACAAGATCGCGACCCCAGCCGGCAAGCCCAAATATATGACTCTGGAGACGGCGAAGGCGTCGGTCGATCTGTTGATCGCAGAAGCCGCCAACCGGCCGTCGGTCCACATCACCTTCTTTGGCGGCGAAACCTTGATGAACTTCAAGCTTCTGCGCGACGTGGTCGACTATGCCAATGCCGCCACTGCGGCGGCGGGGAAGGGGATTACCTACAGCCTCACCACAAACGCCACGCTGCTGACGCCGGAGATCGTGACATTTCTGTCCGACAACCGGATCGGCGTCACCGTATCGATGGACGGCCCACCCGAATTGCAGGACAAGCATCGGGTCTACAAGAACGGCAAGGGCAGCTATGCGGTCATCGAGCCACGACTGCGCACGCTGATCGCCCATCACCGGACCCGCGCCGTAACCGCGCGCGTGACTTTGACCGAAGGCGTCACCGACGTCGTGCGAATCTACCGGCACCTCAAGGACGATCTGGGCTTTCACGAGGTTGGTTTCGCGCCTGTGACTACGGGCGAGACGCGGGCCTATTCCATCGATGCCGACGGGATGGACAACGTGCTGGCGCAATTTAACCTGCTGGCGCAGGAATGGCTGGAATTCGCGCTGCGCGGTGAAATGCACGGCTTCACCAATGTCAGCGAGACGATCAGCGAACTGATTTCGGGCGTCAACAAATCGCATCCCTGTGGCGCGGGCATGGGGCTGATGGGGGTCAGTCCTTCAGGCGACCTGTCGCCCTGCCATCGTTTCACCGATGCCGACACCCATGTGATGGGCCATGTGTCGAGCGGCATCGACCGGGCCAAGCAGGGCGACTTTCTCAGCCGGGGCCATGTAGGTGCCAAATATGACTGCCAAAGCTGCTGGGCTCGGCCGCTCTGCGCCGGCGGCTGTCATCATGAGGCCTTCGTCCGGTACGGCGATACCGGCCACGCCAATCTCCATTATTGCGACTGGATCCGGCAATGGACCGACACCTGCCTGCATATCTACGGCGAGCTGGCCGTCAAAAATCCCGGTTTTCTAGAACGGTTCGCTGAACGAAAGGGGCTGTCATGAAGCATCTTCGTGCCATCAACAAAAAGGCGCGGCGCATCGACGACGCCGTGACGCAGATGGAAGCGGCGATCGAGGCCGCTGCCGCTTCCGGGGTGACGCCGCCCGACATGGAGGAGGATGTCGTCGCCCTGCAACAGGCACCGCGTCCGCATGTGCCGATGGGTTGCACCCTGTCTTTCTCGCCCGGCTGGGAAGTGGATGCCGGCGGCGGCACTGCAGGCCTCTGCCAGCCGGTGGAGCGCGACATCTATGACTGCTACGTCACCTGCTTCTGGCCGGTGCAGGTGCCCGATCATGTGAACTACTCGCCAGACTGGGCCAGCAATTGCGCCACGGCGACCAAGGATTGGCGCAATCTCGATCTGGTGTTTCCGTGAGGCGCGCGAGGCAGACAATCCGCTTGGCGCTGGCCGCTGGCCTAGCCTGTCTGGGCCCGCTTCCTTCTCAGGCAGCGACGCTGTTCATGGGCGCCTATCCCGATGTGCTTCTGGTCTTTGACGAAAGCAGGGGCGCGGTGACGCAGAAGATCAAGCTGGACACGGGCCTGCCGACATCCATGACCCTGTCGGATGACGGCAAGCGCATCTATGTCTCGACCATCACCACCAGCGGGATCGAGGTGATCGATGCCGCCAGCCGCAAAGTGGTCAGCAAGTTCAGCCTGAACGACGGTCCCAGCCGGGTGCGCTTCTGGGGCGGGGTGCCGGACCCGGCCGGCCGTTATTTTTACACGATCATCAGCAAGATCGACAAAGAGATCGACCGCTACACCGTCAGCAAGCCGCTCTATGGCGTGATCGACCTGAAGCTCGGCAAGCTGGTGCGCACCGCCGAAATCGAAAAGGATGACGAGAAGGCGATTGGTGGCTACCGCGTCGCCTTCAAGGTATCGAGCGACGGCAAATATCTCTACGCCTTCGGCGAGAAGGTCATCATCATCGACACGGCGACGCTGAAGGCTACCGACCGTATCGACCTGGCCAAGCCTGAGGGAACGGGGCTGGAGAATGTCGGCTTCGGCGGCGCGCTGGAGACGCTGCGCACGCCCGACCAATATGTGTCCCTGTTCAACGCCGCCGATCCCTATATCCACAGCAAGATGTTCGGCGTCGCGCGGTTCGACCTCAACAGCCGGCAATTCGATTTCACGCCGATCGGCCCGGCGCCCGCCGCCATGGCCGGGCTTGAGGTGACGCCGGATGGGAAGCAGGCCTACACCGTGGTCACCAACGGCACGCTGGGCGCCAAGCGATGCGAATTCTGGCATATGGACCTTTCCACCAACGCCGTGGTGGACAAGGCGGAATTCCCCTGCCGATCGCGCTTTCGCTTCGGCATGTCGATGGATGGCAGGAAGCTCTACATATATGGCGCGAGCTTCGACATAGAGGTGTATGACGCGAAGACGTTGAAGCTCGAAGCCACTTGGGATCTGGGCAATGATGCGACTGGCGCAGGCATGGTGGCGGTGCCGTGAACCAATCTGACCATCCCGATACTTCGATGGCGGTGGCCATTCGGGGAAACGGGGTGGCCGCTGCCGCGTGCGCTTATTTGCTGAAAGGAGCCGGGCTGCGGGTCGCGAGTGAGGCCGCAAGCCGCCCGCCCTTGCCCAGTATGATGCTAAGCGAAGCCGCGTTGACGCTGATGCGTGATCTGTTCGGCCGCCGGGATCTGCTGGCCGACGCACCGCGCGTTCGCCGCCGACTGGTCGCGTGGGGCGGCGAACCGGTCATGGTGCCGCATGACGCGGTGCTGGCATCGGAACCCACCTTGCAGCGCGCTCTGGCTGTGCCAGCGGATGACGGGTCGAAGGGGGCACCCGATTTCACCATCCATGCCGCTCCCCCGCTGCCGGCAGGCCAACTTCACGTGTTCGGCGAGCGTCATGCTGTCGTTGCGCGTGTGCGACTGCGCGATCCTGCCTGCCGCGAAGAAAGTCGGATAGAGGCGGTCGAGGCCGGTTGGTTGTTCCTGGCTCCTGCGGGGGGAGAGGACGGGTGGCTGCTCGGCATAGGGGGAGACCTCGACGCCCTATTGGCGCAAAGCCGTCTGATCGCGCCAGTGGTCGAACCGATCGACGGACCGCCACAGGCCTTCCCGGCTGCGCCTCGCCTGCATCTGCCGCTGGTCGGTGGCGACTGGCTCGCCTGCGGCACGGCAGCACTGGGCTTCGACCCCATCTGCGGCGATGGTGCGGCTCAATCCGTAAGGCAGGCCATATTGGCGAGTGCGGTGGTGCGCGCGATCGCCGAAGGCGGGGATCAGGACGCATTGCTCGGCCATTATCAGGCGATGCTCATCGCCACGATGCGCCGGCATCTGCTGCTCTGCGCTCAGTTCTATGCCAATGGCGGGCAGGGCAATTGGTGGCGGGCGCAGCATCACGCACTGATTCAAGGACATGGCTGGTGCACCAGCCTGCTTGCAGAACTTCCCGAACCGCAATTCTCGCTGCAAGGGCTGCGGCTGGTGCCCCGGCGGGCTGCGGCTTGAGCGGGCCGCAGCCTTCGCCGGTTGCCGATTGGGGCAGCTATCGCAAGCTGTTGCCCTATATCCGTCCCTATTGGCGGGGACTGTTGCTGGTGCTGGCGATCAGCCTGCTTTCGACGGCGCTGGGACTGGCGCAGCCTTATCTGTCCAAACTGATGATCGACCAGGCGCTGCTGCGGCGGGACATGGGGGCACTGCTGCTGATTGCCGGCATCATGGTTGTGGTGACCGTACTCGGCTTTGGCGTCAATATCCTGGCGAGCTATCGCTATGTTCGATTGTCGGCGGCGATGCTCTACGACATTCGCGCCGCGCTGCTGCGCCATCTCCAGACACTGTCGCCGCGCTTCTACGCCAGCTTCCGGCTGGGCGACCTCGTCTCACGCATGAACAGCGACGTCAGCGATGTGCAGCGCGTCGCGTCCGATACGCTGCTCTCTGTGGTGAGCAACCTGCTTTTCTTCGTCGGCTGTGTCGCAATGATGCTCTGGCTTGACTGGCGGCTGTTCCTGGTCGGCAGTGTGCTGGTGCCGGCAAGCCTGGCCGCGTTCGCTCACTATCAGCGCAAGTTGACGGCCCTGACCCGCGAGATGCGCGAGCGCGGGGCTGATCTGGGCAGCTTGCTGGTCGATACGGTAATGGGGATGCGCATCGTCACGGCGTTGCGCGCGGGCGAGCATGAGGTCGGGCGGTTCAAGGCAAAAAACGACGCTTTCGTCGGCGCGATGCTGAAGATGCAGATTGCGTCCTATATGACCAGTGCGCTGCCCGGTACGGTGATGACCGGCGCGACGTCCGCGCTGATCCTCTATGGCGGCTGGCGCATCATAGAGGGCGACATGAGCATTGGCACGCTGGTCGCATTCATGGCCTACCATATGCGACTGCTGTCGCCCATCCAGACACTGATGGGGCTGACGTCGGGACTGGCCTCAGCGCGCGTGTCGCTGGCGCGGATATTCGAACTGTTGGACACCAAGCCCGATGTGATGGAACGCGCTGGGGCGGTCGCGATCGGGCCTATGCGGCAGGGCATCTGCTTCGACCGCGTCGGCATGCGCTACGATCGCGATGCGGTGCTGCACGAGATCAACCTCACCATCGAAGCTGGCTGCTTGTGCGCCATCGTTGGGCCGAGCGGAGCCGGCAAGTCTACCATGGCCGACCTCATGGTTCGCTATCTTGATCCTTGTGCGGGCCGCATTCTGCTGGACGGCCGCGACCTGCGCGACATCCGGCTCGACGATCTGCGCCGTCAGGTGATGCTGGTCGATCAGTCGCCCTGGCTGTTCAATGACAGTATCGCCGCCAATATCGCCTTTGCTCTGCCTGACGCGCGCACCGCGGATATCGAAACAGCCGCCCATGCGGCCGGCCTAGACGCGTTCCTGATGCGCCTGCCGGGGGGTCTGGAGACCCGTTGCGGTGAACGGGGCCTGGCCCTGTCTGCGGGGGAGCGGCAACGCATCGTCATCGCCCGCGCCTTGCTGCGCCGGCCGTCGGTGCTGATCCTAGACGAGCCGACATCGGCACTGGACGGCGACACCGAAGCGCTCGTGGCCGAACGGCTGCGCAGCGCGCTGCCCGACGCTACGATCATCGTCATCACGCATAAGCCGGCACTGGCACGGATCGCAGACCAGGTGGTGACCATCGCCAACGGTCAGGCGCACGTCGCGCCGCAATCCGCGCTGGATCGGCAGCCGCCTCCACAGCATCTCGACATGTTTTTGCCGGCCCATGCCTGATCCGTTACGCATCGCCGTGATCGACAGCGGGGTTCAGTCGAGTCATCCCCATATCGACGCCGACAGACTGCTGCGCGGCCTTGCGATCGCGAAAGATGGTTCCGTGCTGGGGCAGGATACGGCTGATCGGCTTGGTCATGGCACCGCTGTTACCGCTGCGATCCAGTATCAGGCACCCGATGCGATCTGCCTGCCCATCCGGGTCTTTCATGATGGGCTGAGCAGCACGGCGCGCGCGCTCGTGGCAGCGATCGAACTGGCCGTGGCCGAAGGTGTCGATCTCATCAATCTCAGCCTCGGCACCGTCAATTCGGCCCATCGCGATATTTTCGCGGCGGTCGCCGATCATGCTTTGGCCGCAGACATCTTGATCGTTGCCGCAAGGGACAATGAAGGGACACCCTGCTACCCGGGCAGTCTCAAGCAGGTCTTGGGCGTGGGCGTGGATTGGGACTGCCCGCAAAGCGACTACGCGATCCGCAACGGACTTGCCTTCGCGTCCGGCCGTGCGCGCCCGATTCCTGGCGTGCCGCAACGGCGCAATCTCTTCGGGGTCAGTTTCGCCGTTGCCAATATGGCCGGACTGATCGCTCGCCGCGGCAGGGTTGCTCCGGCTGATTGGCTTCAGTTGGCCGGCACGTCCGGATAAGCGTCCACCAGTGGCCCGAGCGCGTCAGCCAGCGGCGTCAGCCAGGGCGAGAAGCGCTGCCAGTGGTCGACGCCGCTCGTATAGATGGGTTGCCGCACCTGTTCCGAACTCGCCGTGCGCACGGCGCGCTCATTGCGCCAGAAGGCGATACAGGCTTCCTCGAAATCTAGGCCAAGATAGGCGAGCAGCCGATCGACCTCTCCGACCGTGTCTGCCACCATGCGTTCGTAGATGACGCGGTAGACCTGACCGGGCGCCGCCGCATCATAGGCCGCCATCAGGGCGACATAGTCGCGATAATAGCGGCCGATGTCGTGTAGGTCGTAGCTGAATGCCTGACCGCGGGCGAAATGCTGTTTCCATGCGGAAAAGCAGCAGCCCATCGGATGGCGTCGCGCGTCGATGATGCTGGCGTTGGGCAGGATCAGCTTGATGAGGCCCACATGCTGCCAATTGTTGGGCATCTTGTCGATGAACCGCGGTTTGCCGCTCTGGCGATGAACGCGGGTCTGTTCCACATATTCCTCGCCCAGCCGCTGCCGGTCCGCGCGCGAGAGCGAGGCGATCATAGCCCGGAAATCGGGAAATTCTCCGTCATCGACGCGCGATTGCAGGCGGCCGGCGATGACCATCATCTCGGGCAGTTCCATCGTGCCTTCGACCTGGCTGTGGCTCGAAAGGATTTGCTCGACCAGCGTAGATCCGGCGCGTGGCAGCCCGACGATGAAGATGGGATCGGGGGATGGGCAACCACCATCGCCCATCGTCGCGAGGAAAGGGGCGGTGAACGTCGCCGCTGCCGCCGCCACCTCGGCGGAAAATTCATCGGCATCGTGCTGTATCATCGCGCGGCGCATCTGATTGCCAAGGCTGTAATGGCGGAAGGCAGCCTCGTCCGCCTTCCGGTCCTCCCACGCCTTGCCCAGCGAGAAATGAAGGTGGAAGGCGTCTTCGCCCTCACCTTGGCCATCCTGCGCCAGAGTCGCTAGCGCCTGCTCCATCGTGGCGATGTCGTCGGCGTCCAGCTTCACCGTCTTGAGATTGGCGAGGCTCCACCAGGCTTCACCCATCGTCGGGCGATGATCGACAGCCTGGCGATAGGCATGGACTGCGTCCGCCTGGCGACCCAGCGTCTTGAGCGCGTGACCCAGATTTTGCCAGACCTGCGGCTGATCGGGGCGCTCGCGCAGCAACCGCTGGTAGATGGCGCTCGCTCCCTCCTGATCGCCCAATCGCACCAGCACGGACGCGCGGATCAGGTCATAGCCAGGATTATGGATCGGCGACCGCGCCAATATCTCGGAATGAGCCAGCGCGTCGGGCAGCCGATTATTCTGCAACAGCAGGCGGATCAGGAAATCGCGCGCCAGATCGAAACCCGGCGCGAGATCGAGGGCACGCTCGACCAGCGCCAATGCGGCGTTCATGTCGCCGCGCCGCCACTGGACTTCGCCACGCAAGCGGGTGCCGGCGGGATCGTCGCGCAGGCGTTTCGAACGGGTCAGCAGCATCGCGTCCGCTTCGTCCAGCCGACCTTCGTTCATCGCCATCGCCGCTTCGAGCAGGTCGCGGTCGCGGGACGCGGCATGGACGCCCGAAAGATCGGCGCGCCAGGCATCCGAATCGCGTCCTGCCGCGCGCAACGCGCGGGCCAGCAGAAACCAGCCGGCGGCCGCTGCCGGTTGCAGGCGGGTGAGCCTTTCAAGGGCAGCAATGGCCTGAGGCAGAGCGCCGGCGTCTCTCGCTGCCTGCGCCAGTTCCCACAAGATGGCCGCTACGTCCGGATGTTGACGGGCGAGGGGGCCAAGGCGGGCCAGGGCTGCCCTGGGTTTACCCAATCGCCTTAGCGCTTGGCCCACCAGCAATTCGGCGGGGGCAAGGCGTCCAGTGCGGCGCAGGATCGCCTCCGCCTGCGCAAGTGCCTTGTCAGGATGCGTGTCCAGCCAGCTCGCCGCTTGGGCCACGGCCGTCCGGACGCTTTCGGTAGCAGTAGCGGCGGGCGCCTTCTCCATAGCCCCTCACATTTGTGCGACTGCTAAGAATCCTATTGCCTTTGCAAGCGTCCGTCGAGCGAGTCTGTCGCAAATGTTTCAAAAACCCGCCGAGCAGCCGCTTGACACGCCGCGTCCTATCGGCAGTATCAGATTTAGGACGGTTGTTATGATTGCTGCAAGAGCGAGCCGTCCATGGGTGTAGATGACGTAGAATATGGCGGCGCCGGTGGGCGATCCTGAAGGATGAGTTCCTTTGGGCGCGCGTTTCTTTGACCTGTCTGGGTCGGGAGATGGAGCGCCGTCGAGAGAGAACCGGAACGCCGGGCACAAAAGGAGAGGACGAGTAGCAACGCATATCAGGGGGGTATTCGTATGGCCATTCGTCTCCGTTCAGGTAGGATGCGCGCGCTGTGTGCTCTAGGCACCAGCACGTTCCTGACGCCCATGCTGCTGCCGACTGGTGCGGTGGCGCAGGAAGCTGTTCCACAGGCAGCGGACCAAGCCGACGCCGCGGCAGTCGATGCGGAAGCGGGTCTCGGCGTGATCGTGGTCACAGCGACGCGCAGCGCGCAGAGCATTCAGAAAGTACCGATTTCCATGCAGGCGCTCGGCGCCGAGAAACTGGCCGAGCGGCAGGTAAAGGGCCTCAGCGATTTCGCCACCCTGCTGCCGTCGGTTTCCTTCGAGGGCATCGGGCCTGGCCGCAACACCGCCTTCTTCCGGGGCATCGTGCCCGCGGGCGGCGCCTATGCGTCGGTCGGCTATTATTTGGACGATATTCCGATCACCGGAACCGAGGTGCCGGACATACACGCCTATGACATGGAACGGGTCGAGGCGCTGTCCGGGCCGCAGGGGACGCTATATGGCGCGGGATCGCTGGCGGGGACGATCCGCCTGATCACAAACAAGCCGACGCTGGACAAGTTCGAGTTCGGTTACGATGTTGAAGCCAACAAATATGGCAAGGGCGACTTTGGCGGGCAGTTCGAGTCCTACATCAACGTGCCCGTCAGCGAGACGCTGGCGGTGCGGGCGATGGGCTATTATCGGCGCGATGGCGGCTATATCGACAACACGCCCAATAATGGCCGCCTGAACAATGGCGCGCCGGCGGTCTATACCCTGGGCGACAACAACCCCAACACCTTCTTCAACCTGGACAACAGCGACATCGCCAAGGACGATTACAACACGATCAAGGAATTTGGCGGTCGCTTGCAATTGCTGTGGGAGCCGGTCGAGGGATGGGCTTTCAATCCCTCGATCACCGCGCAGAAGCAGGTGTCCAACGGCTATTTCGGCTATGACCCGCGCGTCGGCGATCTGGAAGTCCACGATTATGACCAGACCAAAAATGACGATCGCTGGTATCAGGCGGCGCTGTCGATCCACGGCCATATCGGCGACTGGGACATCGTTTCCGCGACCGGCTATTTCAAGCGCCGGCAACGGACGCTGAACGATTATACCTATTACACCGTCACCTATGACGGCTTCGGGCCTGGCTATGAAAGCTATCTGCAATTTTTCGACGATTGCACCGGGACCGGCGCGGCACAGCGCTGTTCGCTGATCGATCCGACGCAATTCTATCACGCGGACACCCACCGCAACAAATTCACCCAGGAGCTGCGGATCAGCACGCCGAAGGACTGGCCGTTCGACGTGACGCTGGGCGGATTCTACCAACGGCAGAAGAACGAACTGAACACCAGCTACGCCATTCGCGGCCTGGATACGATCACCGGCTATACCGCGACCGGCGGCGGCGATGTTCCCGGCGGCCTGATCGGCGTTCCCGCCATGTACGGCATCGCTTATGACGACGACGGCAATCCCTTCTTCGACACCAGCGACATCGTCAATCCCAACGGCAATCCGCTGGGCACGATGCTATACGGAACGCCGGCGGTGAAGGGCGACGCCTTCTATTTTGTGGAGCAGAATCAGCTTTACCATGACACTGCCATCTTCGCGGAAGGTCATTACAACATCACGCCAACGCTGAAGCTGACAGGCGGAATCCGCTATTTCTGGACCGATTATGCCGTGAAGGGCTTTGCCGGCGTTGCGGCGTCGGCTGCGAATACGGTCACATCGCTGTTCGTTCCCACGGGCCAGATGGGATGCCCGACGCCCTTGCCGGCCGAGCGGCTTCAATGCCTCAACACCAACTTCCGCGCTGCGGATCAGACCGGGCGCTACAAGGAGGATGGCGAGACGCACAAGATCGCGCTCGATTGGCAGATTACGCCGGACAAGATGGTCTATGCCAATTATTCCACAGGCTTCCGACCCGGTGGCTTCAACCGTCCGCTGCGCATCCGTAATTTTGGGCCGGTAGACGTGGCACCCTTCCAGTCCGAAACGCTCACTAATTACGAACTTGGCATGAAGACGACTTGGGGCGGCATATTCCGCCTCAACGTCGCCGCTTATTTCGAGAAATGGGACAATATCCAATATGGCGTCGTCGTGTCCGGTGCGCAGGGCGCGGGCATGACCGGCAATGCCGGCAAGGCGGAGGTCAAAGGCATCGAGTATGACGCCGACCTGAAGCTCGGCAAGGTCACCATTTCGACCTCCGGTGCCTATAATGATGCGAGCCTCAGCGGCAATTTCTGCAACTTTGCGCTGGATCGGGCGACAGCCACCATTTCCCAGCTGCCCAGTTGTACATTGGGAGAGGACGTGCCGGGCTCCAACCCTCCCACGCCGCAGGTCGCGGCAGCGGACGGAACGCGCCTGCCGCGCCAGCCCAAGTTCAAGGGCACGACATCGGTTCGCTACGATACAGAGCTGGGCGCCTATAGCGCCTTCCTCCAGGGTGCGGCCTTGTATCAGACCGGCGCGACCCAAGACCTCAACGTCGACAACAATGCCTTGTTGGGCAACACCAAGGGGTTCATCAGTTTCGACTTTTCCGGCGGGGTGAAGAAGGATGGATGGAGCCTGACGCTGTTCCTGCAAAATGCGTTCGACAAGCGGGGACAGCTGACGCGCAACACCTTCTGCTCGATCGACTTCTGCGCAGGGTCGTCGCGCACCTTCACCATCAAGCCGCAATTTTTCGGCGTCAGGTTCGGCCAGAAATTCTAGGAATATCGTTCAGCATGGTGGCCATGCCTCGCACTCTATCTGTGCGCGGCATGGCCATTGCCACTGGAGCGGCAATCCTGCTGCTCCATATGCCGCACGGTGCCGGAGCGCAGGAGGATCATTCCAGCCTCAACCGGGAAAGCTATCGCCGCAAATGCCTGATGTGCCACAGCCGCTCCGCGCCTGAGGGCGTGTCGCCGGAGATATTGGCGGGCCTTCATCCCGAACCAGGGCTACCGCCGGCGGTGGCGATGCCGGGAGTGAGTTGCTGGCGTCGCTGCACCACCTGCTGGCCGAAGGATCTGCGCAGCGTGCCAAAATAAGGCATGACCGCGAAGGCCAACCCCGATCTCCTGCCAGCCCGGTTCGTGAAGGGACGCATATCCGCCGCCGACCTCACCGATAGAAGGCTGCTCTATCGCGCCTTTGACGGAAACAGCTGCCGCAACGATGCGGGCGCGTGACATTGCCGGATTGCGGTTTCGACATGGCGGGCGCGTTCAGCGGTAAGGGAGGCGGAGGACAGGGCGAAACGCCGTTCGTGCGCGATCTCCTCCGCAGTGAAGGGGGCGCTGCCCTGCGGCACGCTACCCCCGCCGAGACCAAAGACGACGAAGTTCATCATGTCGGCCAGTTGTTGATTATCCTTTATCCGGCTCAGCGCGACATTGGGAAGGCGGATGAGATAGGCACGCGTCCGCGGCGTGCACAGGAACCAGCCCACCCTGCCGCGCAATTCGGGCAAGGCGGCGGGCGCGGCACTGCCCTGCACTCCGTGGCAGCCCCCGCAATTTTCGACATAGTCTGATCGGGCGAGGTCGGGATCGGTGATCGCGGCCGGAAGCACGCCCATGGGCGGCAGCCCGGCCCTGCCGATGCCGACTGCGCCGAACAGCAGCAGCGAAGCCGTCAGTAACGCGCGTGTCATGCCGGGCTGCGTCAGCTGGCCGCACCCACCAGCACCGCGGTGGAGCAATGATATTCCATGCTGCTCGTACCAAAGCACCAGATTACGTCATTGTTGAGTTGAGGCATGTAAAGCTGGGTTTCGCGATCGGTATTGTCGCAGCCGCACTGTCCGCAGGCCGGCTTGCCGCAACAGTCGCGATAGGCGATGAGGTAGGCCTTGCCGTCATCGGGATTGATGCATGTGCCGACCCAGGAAACGGGGGAGGGCTCCGCGCCGGCCGGGCAGCTGTGGATGCCGCCGCCGCAGCAGGTGCAGAGTGCGCCATCGATGGCGCAATAGCGCCAATAGTCGCACTTGCTGTCATCCTTGCTCTGCGCGGTGCGGGCGAAAGCGGTCTTGGCCTCGGGCGAGCGATCAGGCTTCGCCGCCTCCGCGCGGCTGACCGGTAGCAGCGGAAAGGCAGGTGCTGCGACCAGAGCCGTGCCCAGCCGAGCCAGCATCGATCGGCGCGAGGTGCCGCCCGCCAGCTTGCGCAGCAATTTTTCCCCCATGGCGTCGGCGTCGAACTTCTTCATGTCACGGAACCCCCTATGGCAATGATTCAGGCGGCCTGAGCCTTGAGCGAACCGATATAGTCCTGCACCGTCTTGATCCCCATCTCGTGTGCGACGATCAGGCTTTCGAGATGCTCGCGGCTGTTGACCAGCCCCTTGGACAAAATCGTGCCATCTGCGTCCAGCAGTACCGCAAAGGGCAGCTTGGCCACGCCATAGGCCTGACCGACCTCGGGACCGTTGACGAAGGCATAGGCTTCCAGCCCATGCTGGGCGATCATCGACCGTTGAACGGCGAGATCGTCGTCTCCCACGAAGGTCAATGCGACCCGTTCGTCCCGCGCGAAGGATTTGGCCATCGGGATGATGTTCTTGCACAACGGGCATTGCGCGGACACGAACATCAACAACCGCAACGACGTGCCATGCGCGTGGCCGCCTATCGTCACGGAAGCACCATCGATGGTCCGAGCGTCGATCTTGACGATGGCGTCGCCGACCCCCGGGCCGCCGCTGGTGGCGAGCGCTCCGGCGGGCGCCACGCGGATATGCAGCACGCCCACCTGCCGCGCGACCGCCAGCAGTCCGACGCCAAGCGCCAGCAGAACGACCCATGACAGGATTTGCGCGATGATGAGAGACGTTAGCATATGTCTATCTCCGGTAGGCGGCGGCCGGCGCGGCGATCAGCGCCAGAATGTGGCCGAGCAGATGATAAGCGAGGAAAAGCGCCACCCCGCCGACGGCGGCGGTGCCGATATCGAGCGCCGACAGGGCCGGGGCAGGCGCCAGGCGCAACGCGATGAGCGCGATCAGCAGCAGGTTGCGACCGACCAGCGGCCAGCCGATCGGATGGCGCAGCTGCGATCGGCCGCAGCCGCAATCGATCTGACTGCGTCCTCGCGCTATGTTGACTGCCATCGCTCCGGCGAAAAGAGCGAGCAGCAGCATCGCGAGAACGACTGGCACGGTCGTAAGGCCTGCGATCAAGGTGGCTCCGATTGCGATCTCCGCCAGCGGCAGGACCGTCGCGGCGGGAGTCACCAGAGCGGACGGAAGCAGCCGATAATTGGCGATTACTCCGGGCAGCAAGTGCCTATGGCGCAGCTTCGAAAGACCCGCCTGCAGCAGGATCAATCCGACCCCGACAGCGGCCGCGAAGGCTGCGATCGCCAGACCCATCTCCATCGTCAGGAGGGGTCCAGGACCGTGATGGTGCTGCCACCGGCCTTCTCGATCTTGTGCTTTTCCTCCCAGGTGGCGAGGTCGATGACAATGGCGGTGCCCTTTTCCCCATTCATCACGAGCAACGGCTTGTCCGCTTGGGTGACCTCGATATTGTTCATCGGCTCTTCGAGAGGGTGGCGCTTCACCACTTTCTGGCTTGCGAGATCGACCTCCCACACTTCGGAACCCGACGCCTTGTGGGACCAATATTCGCCCATGTGCATCAGCACGAACAAATGGCCCGTCGCCCGGTGCAACGCCATCGGCTGACGCCCGCCCGGATACCAGTTGAGTTCCAGCGGCTTGGTTTCGCCGGGTCGAATGCCTGCGGCCGCCTGGATCGAGAAGGGCGCTGATATGGTTGGCGCGGCCCCAAGCTTCGCGACCCAGATCTGGCCGGTGTAGCTCAGGAAGGTCGTTTCCTTCTTCTTCCGGTCATAAGTGAAATTGTCGAAGATCGGATCGTCCGTCGCCGAGAAGAAGGGGGCGCTATGGGTGATATCAGCCTTCTTGCCTGTCAGCTTGACCGTCGCGAGCGATCCGTCCCCGCATAATGCGGAAAAGCCGACGCCCGGATTGGGCATCATGCTGGCGCATCCGGGCAGCTCGACATTGGCGACGAATTTGCGCGTCACCAGGTCGACGATGTTGACCGAGGATGCCGGGCTGAGATTATAGACGAAGGCGGTCTTGCCATCGTCGCTGATGATGAAATTATTCTTTCGCGATCCGATGAGTATCCGGTCGGGAATGGCGATTTCCGCCAGTAACTTCAACTCGCGCGTGTCGTAAACCGACACCATGTCCTGCCTGGTGCCGCGATCACCCTTGGACCAGATGGTTTCCGCGACATAATAATATTTGCCCGCGGGATCGATCGCCATGTCGGCAAGGCGACGGGTTTCAACCATGCCCTTCATCTTGCCGGCTTCGCCGTCGAAGATGCTGGTGCCCGGCATATCCCAGCCGCCATCTATGAAGAACCAGTTGGGCTTGGGCGGTTCCATCGTCACGACGTCGGATGTTTCCGGCTCCAGCGTCGCCGCCACATCAGCAGGCGCGGCGTGGCTGGTGACGGCTACGCTCAACGCCAGGCCCAAGGCGGTTGCGGCGAAAAATCCCCTAAAGACGCTGCTCGACATCTCGCGTGATCCCCTTGATCGGTGCGACAGGGGGCGAACTCTGTGCTGGTCCGACTTCCTGCTGCGGCTAAGGCTGGACAAGTGTCAAGGATTGGTCAAGAGGGTCAGGACGCGATACACAAAATTTCTCGGCCTGAAGCAGGTCGGGCGGCGGCTCGTCCATATTGTCAACTTGAGGAAGGCCGGGGGCGGGCGCCCTGGTTGCCACCAGCAGCGCGACACATCCGCACAACAGGGTGGCCGTCACGCCATCGATCAGGGACCATGGACCAAAAGCGGTCGACAGGATTGAGCCGGCCACCGGCCCGGCGATCATGCCGAGGCCGTGGATGCAGGATACGAAGCGGCGGAAAAGCAGGGTTCCGTGAGCGGCCGTCGCTTCCCCGGAAAAGCGGACGATGGTGGCGGTCGATCCAACATTGAGAAGGCCGATCGAGAGGATGAAAAGGGCGGGAGAGCCGGGGCGGGTCATTACCAGCGGTGCCAGCAGGCAAAGGCTGGAGAGCAGCCCGGTCAACGGCAGCGGCACGACCATGTGATCGCGCATGACGGTCAGAGCCGTCAATGCGCCGACCACCGATCCAATGGCGACCGCGGTCCCGATCACATCGTCGTTAATGCCAGCTGCCATCGCGAGCGCGCCGGCGAAACTCCAGACCATCATGGTCGCGGCGATGAAGCAGAAAAGAGCGGTCGCGAGTGCCCAGGCACGCAGCGGCGGAGCGACGTTCTCGGTCCGATCGGTGACGGTGGCGCGCTTGGGCACGGGGCTGGCGGGCAGCGCTGACAGCAGCAGCAGCAGGCCGGCCGGGAACACCGCCAGAAGGCGCAACGCCACGACGGGGCGTGCCGCATCGCTTATGGCCGGAAGAACCAACGCCACAAGAGTGGAGAGCAGCAACTGGATGATGAAGACCGCCCCATAGGCGAGGGCAGGCCGGCTCGCCGCCGCCATGCTCATGGCATATGTGTACGCAACGCCCATGCCGATGCCGAACAGGCCGCGGACGGCGATCAGCATCCACAGGTCGTCCAGCGCAGGTGTCATCACACTGGTCACGAAGGCGATCAATGCCGCGAAAGCCGGAGCCATACGCGGCATGGATGTGCCGCCTCGCCATATGATGATGCCACCCATCGCCATGCCTGCCTGAGTCGCGCCGACAATCCAGCCGTGATTGGACGGATCGAGGCTGGTCGCGGCGGCCAGCAGGGTGAGAAAGACAGGGTCGATCCCAGGCTGCAAAAGCGCCAGCGCGGCTGCAAGGATGCAGACACCGGTCCGTTCAGATGCCCCTGTGGGCAGTAGGCGATGTCCTCCCACGACGAATCCCCCGAGCAAGAGCGGCGCGCACGGCGCCCTGCCGATCAGATCCATCCCCCTTGAGCGGTATCAGGCCGCTTCAGTCATCAGCCCCGCAAGATCGCGCGAAGTCACCGTTTTGGCAAGATGCACGAACGACATCGCCGCAAGCGCGGTGAAGACCGGCATCTTGTTCGCCCATGGCTTTTGGTGGCCCAAGAAGGGGGTCGATCCTTCCATCGACGCACTGATGAACAGCGAGAGGCTATGCACGTCATCCGGGCTCAGCGCAGGATTGATCTGAGACACATATTCGCCGATCACCTCATGCACCTTTCCGTAGAAAAGGCGCACACGGTCTGCGACGAACTCGCTCTGATTGGCGAGCGCCCACAATTCGGTGAACAAATGGGTTGTCCGCTTGGTCTGAATATCCTCCAGGCACAGGATGATCACCAGCTTCAACCGTTCCTCTGCGGTAAGCCCCGGCTTACGCACCATCTCGTCCAGCAACTTGTCGTAAGATTCCAGCATCTCATCCAGCATCACCTGGATCAGCATTTCCTTTCGGGGGAAATGATAGCTGACATTACCGACCTTCAGGTCGCATCGCGCGGCGATACGGCGCAGCGTGAAAGCTTCCGCACCTTCATCGATCAGCACGCCGAGCGCTGCCTTGAGGATCTGGTCGACCGTTTCTGACCCGCGCGCATAGATGCCGGGTCGGGATGGAGCGGTTATCATGTTACATCTACCTTGTTGTCCGACCTATCATGGCGCGGCCGATCATGCCACCCTTCTCGCAACGGAATGAAAGGAAGGGTTGACGAATATTTGAAGAATGTCCAATATTGGGCTCTTCATAGAATGTTGGGATGATGGGGGAATTTGGAGGGCGGTTGCACTCCGGCACCACATTCTGTGACACCGCGGCCAGCTTAGGGGGAAGTTTCGGGCAATGCTTCAATCAATCAGGCACATCCGCTTTCTGCTTCTCGCCGTCCTGACGGCGACGTCGGGAACGGCGATGGCCGGCGGACCGCAGACTTTCGCAAGTCGTTGCTCCATGTGCCATCAACCTTCCGGGGCCGGGCTGCCGGGACAGTTCCCGCGACTGAGTGGCCGGGTATCCGAAATTGCCGGAAGCCCGGACGGCCGCCGCTATCTCACCATGGTGCTGCTTTACGGACTCTATGGCCCCATCACCGTGGACGACAAGAAGATAGCCGGTCTGATGCCCGGGATGGGGACGATGAGCGATCAGGATGTCGCCGACGTGCTCAACCATGCGGTGGCGTTCAAGAAGGCGGCAAAGCCTGCTCCTCCCTTCACTGCGGCGGAAATCGCCAAGGTTCGCGCCGGAGGCAAGTTGACCGCGTCGCAAGTCGCAGCGGAACGAGGACGTCTGGCGGCCAAGGGGCTGATCCGCTGAACCGTGCCGCCTCGGGTCGCGCCGCTCCTGTTCTTTCTCGCCGTACTTCTTGAGCGACGACTATTGATCGAGCCCAATCCTCTGTTATCCTTCCAAAAATAAGCAGCATGTTCTTCAAAAAAAGCGCGTGCACGGAAAAGGGATGGAGAGGATGAGGCCAACGCGTCTTTTGATGATTGCTCTCGTCACGACGGCGATCGGTACGCCCGCGGGAGCGCAGTTCAATGGGCGCGAAGATCCGATGCCCGTGACCGCGCCCAAGATCGCCGACGCCTATTGGTCTGCAAAGCCGGCGGCGCCCACGCCTTATGCAGCGCCCAACAAGGTGCACTGGAAATTGTCCGACATCCTCGCCGCTCATCGTGGCAGGACTGACTGGGTTCAGCCTATCGTCCGCAACCCGGAACAGGATGCGGATTATATTTCCATGAGTCCGGGTACACGGACGAAGCGGCTTATGTATGCTGACGACCGGGTGGTGTGGATCGTCCAGGCCGGCGCAATGCGCGTGTCGATCGACGGACAGGAGCCATTCGTCGCAACCAAGGGGTTCATGGTCAATGTGCCGTTCCGCCACTTCTATTCGATAGAGACGGTCGGCGACCAGCCCTCGCTCCGGTTCGAGGTGCGGCAGGCCGGCTCCGCCCCGCTATTTCCGCTAAACGAAACCCCCGATCCGATTGCCGGCCGCACCTATGTGAAGGTGACAGGCTCGCCCGGCCCGGCGAAGGACCGAGACACCAACCCCATCTATGTCGATTTCTGGAAGCAGATCGCGGCGAGCGATGCCCCTTATAACGGCAAGTTCGTCTGGGACGATCATTTCACCTCCAACATCCTGCGAACGAAGCCGCAGCCTGTCGCGCCCGCCACCAATCGGGGGCATTTCCATGGCGATTGGACAGAATTCTGGTTCATCATGGAAGGGCGCGTCGGCTATCAGATCGAAGGCTTCCCCTATTTCGAAGCGGAGCAGGGGGATATCGTGACGGCACAGAAGGGACGGTGGCATCGGCCAGGCAGCGCGCCAGGCGCGCCCATGTCGACACGCATCCCCTTCAATCCCCGCCCAGTCATCCTGCATAATTTCGCAACAGATTGACATCAAGTCCGATGGCGATCGCCTGCGTAGAGGATTTCCGGCATCAGGCGCGCCGGCGCCTTCCCCGGTTCCTGTTCGACTATGTCGACGGCGGTTCCTACGCGGAGGAAACGTTGCGCCGCAACGTGTCGGATCTCCAGCGGCTTGCGCTGCGGCAGCGGGTGATGCGCGACGTGTCCGACGTTCGCACCAGCACGGTTCTGCTGGGAAGAGAGGTCAGCATGCCCGTCGCCCTGGCGCCGATCGGGCTTGCCGGCCTCTATGCCCGCCGGGGAGAGGTGCAGGCCGCGCGGGCAGCCGAAGCCGCGGGCGTCCCTTTCATCCTGTCGGCCTCCGCCTGCTGCGCGATCGAGGAAGTGGCGGCTTCCGTCTCCAAGCCACTGCTCTTCCAGCTCTACATGATCAAGGACCGCGCCTTCATGGCGGACATGCTCGGGCGCGCCCGGGATGCGGGGGTGGAGACGCTCGTCATGACGGTTGATCTCATCATGCACAGTCCGCGGTATCGGGATATGCGATCGACCCTGACCGGACGCCAGACGATCATGGACCGCATGCGCCGCATGGTACAGATCCTGTCCCATCCTGTTTGGGCGTGGGACGTTGGCGTGCGCGGGCGGCCCCATATTCTCGGCAATTTCGCGCCGGCCATGCCGGGAGGCGCGGGCCTGGCGCAATTCACCGATTGGGTGTCACGCAATTTCGATCCGTCCATCACCTGGGACGATCTTGCGTGGGTGCGCCACCACTGGCCCGGCAGGTTGGTACTGAAAGGCATATTGGACCGGGAAGATGCGCTTCGTGCCGTCGATGTCGGCGCAGGATCGATCATCGTGTCCAATCATGGCGGGCGCCAGCTGGACGGAGCACCTTCGGCGATCCGCGCGCTTCCGCATGTGGCGGATGCGGTCGCAGGGCGCATGGAAATCCTCATGGACGGCGGCATACGGTCCGGTATCGATGTGTTGCGCGCCCTGGCTTCGGGGGCCGACGGCGTTCTGCTGGGTCGGGCCTGGGCATTCGCGCTGGCCGCGGACGGGCAGCAGGGGGTCGCGCAGATGCTGCAACTTCTGCACCATGAACTCAGCGTGGCCATGGCTCTGACCGGCCACAGCCGCGTCGCGGACATAGGCGGCGATGCTCTCTTGCCTGACACTTCCCTGCTTTGATCGAAGTTCCTGACGGCTCTTAGCGGACGGACGAGGGCAAAGATCGTCAGCGTTTGGCAACCAAGAGCGATGGCCAGCGTATATGCCTCGGAAATGCAATGATTGCCCCTGGTGCAGCGAAGGAGCGAAAAATGGCACGATCGGCGGAGAAGCGTGGCAAGGAAGAAACGGCGGCGGCCGCCAAGAAGGTGAAGGCGACCGGCAAGCCCGCCGGCGGCGCCCGCGGCGGCATCACTGCGCCCGTCACACCTTCGCCCGAACTTGCCGACATCATCGGCGCGAAGGATCTGCCGCGCAGCGAAGTCGTGTCCAAGATCTGGGACTATATCAAAAAGAACGACCTTCAGGACGCGAAAGACCGTCGCCAGATCAATGCCGACGAGAAACTGGGCAAGATTTTCGGCAAGAAATCGGTCAGCATGTTTGAGATGAACAAGCATCTGAGCAAGCATTTGACGGCCAAGACAGGGTGAGTTTGGCCGGTTCGTACTAGCGCACATCAGAACCGACTGTTTGCGATCCACAATCGCGCCGCCACCCGGAGAGGCGAGCGTCAGCGATGGTGCGTGTCTATATCGGAAGCTGTATCAGTATCTGGGGCGCCACTTACCGCGGCTACCATGCCTGCGGGCCTCGAGATTGCAAAATCAAGCGCTTAGTGTCAGTTGCGAGGCGATCGATGCCCAGCCTTTTCGCTGAATGGGCATATCAACTGATTGATGCGCAACGCGTCCTGAGCGCCCGATGCAAAGGCGCTGCATAGCCAGTCCAGCAACCGTGCCAAAATCAGCATGGCCGTCTCCATCCTCTCTTTTGCCACATCTTATCACAGCCTGCATGGCCGGGAAGCGGGCAAAATAGCCGAGCATGAAATGATACTGGCCAGTATGCGATTGAACTACTGTTCCGCACCGATGACGCGATAGAGGCGAATGCGGTTGCTGACCAGCGCCAGGTCCGTCGCGATCGCCGACTGCTGGGCGGCGTAGAAGCTACGCTGGCTGGTCAGCGCGGTTAGAAATGGATCGATGCCCGCGCGGTATCGCTGTTCAGCGAGGTCGTAGGCGAGCCGACTTGCCGTCACCAGCCGATGCTGCGCCGCCTGCTGCGCATCGATGGTCCCATCTCGGGCCAGTGCGTCAGCAACTTCGCGGAAGGCCGTCTGGATCGCCTTCTCATATTGCGCGAGATAGAGATCGCGCTGCGCCTTGCTGTATTCGACATTGCCGCGGTTGGGTCCACCGAAGATCGGCAGGCTTCCTGACGGCGTCGTCTGCCAGGTAAAGCCATCACCTGTGAACAGCGAGGAGAGGGCGGAGCTCGCGACGCCGATTGCAGCCGTCAGGCTGATCCGGGGGAACATGGCCGCTCGCGCCGCGCCGATGTCGGCATTGGCTGCTTTCAGCTGATGCTCCGCCTGAAGGACGTCAGGTCGCTGAAGCAGCGTGTCCGACGACAGCCCTGCCGGAACGGTCGCTATGTCTTCCGTCAATGCGGCAAGGCTCGAAGGCAGCAGCGCCTCCTCCACCGGTGCCCCCACCAGCAGGTCGAGTGCGTTGCGATCCTGCGCCACCTGCGTGATGTTGGCGGCAACATCGGACGCCGCCTGCTCGACGATCGTCTCGGCCTGGCGCACGTCCAGCTTGCCGGCCAGCCCGGCCTTGTTGAGGGACTGCGTGAGTTCCAGTGTTCGCTGCGCGCTAGCCACCGTCTGGCGGGACAGCGCCAGCAGGTCCTGATCCGCCGCCAACGTGGCATAGGCGGTGGCGGTCTCCGCGATCAGCGCGATCCGTGTGGCCCGCGCGCCTTCCTCGGTCGCCAGATAGGATTCGAGAGCGGACTGGGTGAGGTTACGCAGCCGACCGAACAGGTCGATCTCGAACGCGCTGAACCCCAGATCGGCGCTATAGCTGTCCGCCCTCTCGCCATTGCGCCGCGTGAAGCTCGCTCCCGCATCCGTAGTTACCGTCGGCAACTGCGCCGCGCGCTGGATACGATATTGCGCGCGTGCAGATTGAACATTGGCCAGTGCGGCGCGCAGATCGCGATTGTTCGTCAGCGCGCGCTCAATCACCGTCTTCAGCCGCGCATCCTGAACCAGGCTGGTCCAGGGCAGGCCGGCCGCGCCCGCCACTTGCGGCGCATAGGCTTCACCCTTGGGAAGGGCGGCGGGCACAGGCGGGACGGGCCGCTGATAATGGGGCGCCATGTTGCACCCCCCCAAGGTCATGATCGCAACGATCGGCAAGGCACCGCGCATCATGCCAGCGCCCCTGCGTCAGGAGCGGCGTGCGGCGATGGCGAGCCTGTCTTGTCGTTGCCGAACAGTCGGGCGATCGCGAAGAAGAAGAGGGGCACATAGAAGATGGCGAGCACCGTCGCGGACGTCATGCCGCCGATCACCGCCGTGCCGATCGCGACGCGGCTTTGCGCGCCGGCACCGGTGGCGATCGCCAGCGGGATGACGCCGGCGATGAAGGCGAGCGACGTCATGAGGATCGGCCGGAAGCGCAGGCGCGCGGCTTCCAGAGCGGCGTCCCAGGCATTCTTGCCCTCATGATGCGCCAGCTCCGCAAACTCCACGATCAGGATGGCGTTCTTCGCCGCGAGCCCCATCGTCGTTAACAAGCCGACCTGGAAGAAGATGTTGTTTTCCAGACCCCGCGCCCACACCGCCAGCACCGCGCCGACCAGCCCGAGCGGTATGACCAGCAGCACCGCCAATGGGATCGACCAGCTTTCGTAGAGCGCCGCAAGGCACAGAAAAACAACGAGGACGGAAAGGCCATAGAGGAAAGGGGCCTGTCCGCCCGATAGCTGCTCCTGATAGGAGAGCCCGCTCCACGCATAGCTGGTGCCGGGGGGCAGTTGCTTCTGCAGTTCAACCATCCGGTCCATCGCCTCGCCCGAACTCGCGCCGTCCGCAGCCTGTCCCTGAAGCTCATAGGCCGAAAGGCCATTGAACCGGGCGAGGGTGGTCGGACCCATCGTCCAGTGCGTCGTCGCGAAGGCCGAGAAGGGAACCATCTGCCCCGTGCTGGCCGACCGCACCATCCAGTTGTCGAGATCCGTGGGCAGCGAACGATAGCGCCCATCGGCCTGCACGAACACGCGCTTCACCCGGCCCCGATCGACGAAGTCGTTGACGTAGCGACTGCCCCAGGCGGAATTGAGCACGTCATCGACGTCGGCTTGGGTGAGCCCCAGAACCGCGAGCTTTTCGGAATCGATGTCGACCTTCAGCTGGGGCGTGTCTTCCAGGGTCGCCGCGCGCACGCCGGATAGCAGGGGGTCTTTCTGCGCCGCGGCCATTAACTGGTTGCGCAACGCCAGGAACCGTTCGCGGGGCAAGCCGCCGCTGTTCAACAGTTCGAAGGTGAAGCCGTTGGATTGGCCGAGACCCCGGATCGCGGGCGGCGTCATCGCCAGCACCTTGGCGTCGCGGATCGCGACCAGCTGCTTGGTCGCGCGCCCCGCGATCGCGCCGGCGGTGTTCGCGGCGCCCTTGCGTTCGTCCCAAGGTGCCAGGTTGATGAAGCCTTGCGCCGTATTCTCGCCCTGCCCCTGGAAGCTGAAGCCCGTCAAGATGAAGGCGAAGGCGACATTGTCCTTTTCGTCGCTGGAGAAATAATTTTGCACTTGGTCCACCGCGGCGGCGGTGCGGCTCGACTTGGCCCCCGCCGGCAGCGTCAGCTGCACCATCACCTGCCCCTGGTCCTCCACCGGCAGGAAGCTGGAGGGAAGGCGCACGAACACCAAGATCAGGATGGCCAGGACCACGGCATAAAGGCTCCAGAACAGCTTGCGCCGCGTCATCACCCGCTCGGTGCGGCGGACATAGCCGTTCGTCACCCGCTCGAACCAGCGGTTGAACTTGCCGGCCCAGCCCTTGTCGCGCTGCGCATGATCGGTGGGCTTGAGCAAGGTCGCGCACAGCGCCGGCGACAGGATCAGCGCGACCAGCACCGAAAGCAGCATCGAAGACACGATGGTGATGGAAAACTGGCGGTAGATGACGCCCGTCGACCCGCCGAAGAAAGCCATCGGCAGCAGCACGGCGGACAGGACGAGGGCGATGCCGATCAATGCGCTACCGATCTCGGCCATCGACTTGATTGTTGCGTCGCGCGGCGACAGCCCTTCCTCTTCCATCAGCCGCTCGACATTTTCCACGACGACGATGGCGTCATCGACCAGCAGGCCGATGGACAACACCATGCCGAACAGCGTCAGCGTGTTGATGGAATAGCCGAACAGGGCGAGGATGCCGAACGTCCCCATCAGCACGACCGGCACGGCGATGGCAGGGACCAGCGTCGCGCGCCAGCTTTGCAGAAATACGAACATCACGATGACCACCAGCACCACGGCTTCGATCAGCGTGTGAATCACTTCCTCCACCGACAATTTGATGAAGGGCGTGGTGTCGCGCGGGTAGACGACCTTATAGCCGTGGGGCAGGTTGGCCGACAGTTCCGCGACCCTGTTCTTCACCAGCTCGGCCGTCTTGAGCGCGTCTGCGCCTGGGGCCAGCTGCAAGGCTATGCCGGAAGCCGGATGGCCGTTCAGTTGCGCCGTGGTCGTATAGCTTTCATTGCCCAGTTCGACCCGCGCCACATCGGATAAATGAACGACAGACCCGTCGCTCTGCGTCTTGACCACGATGGCGCGGAACTGCTCGGGCGTTTGCAGCCGCATCCGCGACGTAACGGTGGCGTTGATCTGCTGGCCTGCGGGGGCAGGGTCGGCGCCGATCTGGCCTGCCGACACTTCGACATTCTGCGCGCGAATAGCGGCGGTGACGTCCGATGGCATCAATCGGACGGCGGCTAGCTTGTAAGGATCGAGCCAGATCCGCATCGCATATTGCGACCCGAAAATCTGGGTCGCGCCTATCCCGTCGATGCGCGCGATCGAGTCCTGGAAATTGTTGACCAGATAGTCGGCTATGTCCGCCTGCGTCGCGGTGTCGGTTTCATCATAGAGGCCGACCAGCATCAGGAAGTCGGTCTGCTGTTTGGTGACCGTCAGCCCCTGCTGCTGCACCGGATTGGGCAGGCGGCTGAGCGCCTGCTGCACCCGGTTCTGGACCTGCACCTGCGCCGTGTCGGGGTCGGTGCCCTTCTGGAACGTCACGCTGATGCGCGACTGACCCGTCGCGGAAGACGAGGATGAGAAATACATCAGCCCGTCGATGCCGGTCAGCTGCTGTTCGATGATCTGCGTCACGCTGGTTTCGACTGTTTCGGCCGACGCGCCGGGATAGGTGGCGTTGATGCCGACGCCGGGCGGCGCGATGTCGGGATATTGGGCGATGGGCAGCGACAGCATCGCGCCAAGCCCCGCCAGCATGATGCCGATGGCGATAACCCAGGCGAAGATCGGCCGGTCGATGAAAAAGCGGCTCAGCACGGCCCCGGCTCCTATTTCGACGCCGCGATGGCGACCGGCTTCACCTTGTCTTTGGGTTGCACCTTGTCTGTGCCCTGGACGATCAGGCGGTCGCCGGCCTTCAAACCGGCGGTGATCAGCCATTTATCGCCTATGGCCTGGCCGGCCGTGACCGTCCGCCGCTCCACCTGATTGGCCTTGTTGACCACCAGCGCGGTGGCGTTGCCTTTGGGGTCGCGGCTGATGCCCTGTTGCGGCGCGAGGATGGCGCCGGGCACCACGGACTGCGGCGCGATCACACGCACGAACATGCCCGGCATCAGCAGCCCGTCCGGGTTGGGGAAGCGGGCACGCAGCGTAACCGTGCCACTGTTGACATCGACGATCGGCTCGGCGAACTCGATGCGGCCCTCGGCCGGATAATCGCTTCCGTCCTCAAGTTTCAGGCGGATCGTGGCGCTTGCCGGCAAGGTTTTTCCTGCGGCCAGCGACCGGCGCAGCTGTAGTAGCTGTGCGCTGGACTGCGTAACATCGACATAAATGGGGTCGAGCTGCTGGATCGTGGTCAGCGGGTCCGCCTGGCTGGCGGTCACGAGCGCACCGGGAGTGAAGAGCGTCCGGCCCGCGCGTCCGCTGATCGGCGCGCGCACGAGCGTGAATTCCAGGTTGACGTTGCTCGTCTGCAGGTTGGCCCGCGCCTGCTGCACCGCTGCCTGAGCCTGGCGCGCCGTGGCGATCACATCGTCCCGCTCTTGGGCGCTTACTGCCTCTGTGTCGCCCAGCCCGCGATAGCGCCGCGCTCGGGCTTGCGCGGCCACCAGCGTCGCCTGCGCGCTGGCCAGGCTTGCCTCCGCCTGCTCGCGCGAGGCGCGATAGAGGCGGGGGTCAATCTGGTAGAGCGGCTGCCCCGCCGTCACCATCGCGCCCTCGGTAAAGAGCCGTTTCTGGATCAGGCCCGCAACTTGCGGGCGCACCTCCGACATCATGGTCGATACGGTGCGCCCGGGCAGTTCCGTCGAGATGGTCGCGTTCTGCGCTCTCAGCGTGACCACGCCCACTTCGACAGGCCCCTTCTTCGGCGGCTTCTTGTCCGCGCATCCCATCACGAGGATGCAAAGCGCCAATGGTGCGACCCGAAGGCTTTGAAGAACCGAAGATGCAAGCATGGCGGCGAACTGTCCCTGGCCTGACCAGCCGAAGCATCGCCACCGTCCTGCCGCAGGACAGGGGAAGGGGGAGAGCCGCGCAGCGGACGCTGGTCGAGAGCTCCGGCTGGCGTCGGCGGCGCGCCGACACAGCCCTCTTTGAAATTTTGCACGTTACAGGAAAGAGGAACTTGTCTTCATTGTGTCTGCGTCCGCTCTCGCAAAGTATCACTTTGTATCACCCTGTATCATGCGCGTTCGGGATGACGACTTTTCGCCCGATCGACGATAGGGAGGCTCCATGCCAGACCTTGCCCATAACGGTCCCGCGACAATCATGGTCGTCGATGACGACGCCGATATCCGCAACCTGATATTGGGACAGCTGAGGCAGGAAAATTATCGTCTGCTCGGCGCGGGTAACCTTGCCGACCTGCGTCAGGCACTCCGCCAGGAGCAGATCGACCTTATCGTGCTGGACCTCAACCTGCCCGATGGGGACGGCCTGTCGCTCTGCCGCGAGCTCCGCGCAACGGGATCGGCGGTCCAGATCATCATGGTGACGGCCCGGGGCAGCGCCATCGACCGGGTGTTGGGGCTTGAGCTGGGGGCAGACGATTATCTGACCAAGCCGTTTGAGCCGCGCGAATTGCTGGTGCGCATCCGCAATCTCCTGCGCCGTGCGCGCAGTGAACCGTCTCCGCGCCGCGTTGCCACGCGCTATGCCGCGTTCGGACCATGGCGGCTCGATCTTCAGCAAAGACGGCTCGTCGCGCCGGACGATCGGCTGGTCATGCTGTCATCGGCCGAGTTTCGCCTGATCACCCGCTTCATCGAAGAACCCAACGCCGTGCTGACGCGCGAGACGCTCTTGCCCGAAAGGCGCGCGACCGCCGCCTTCGACCGGTCCATCGATCTTCAGGTCAGCCGTCTTCGGCAGAAGCTGGCCGCCGTGCCGGGCGGCGACGAACTCATCCTGACTGTCCGGGGCGAGGGCTATGTTCTGGCGTGCGAGGTTCACTATTCATGATCCGGCCGTTGCAACGCGCCCGCACCTTCTTCGGGACCATGGCGGGGCAGATTTTCCTGATCCTTACCCTCGGCATGTCCGTCGCAGCCCTGATCGCGTTGACCGTGGCCGAGCGGACGCGGCATCATGATTTCGAACGCGTCAGGCGGCAAAGAGTGGTTGCAAGCGCCGTCGACATCGCCGAGCGGCTCCGCCGCGATCCGGCAAGGGTCGAACAGATGATGGCGGCGCGTGACATCTTCGGTGCCTATCCCGCCCCGGAAGGCGTGGCGTTGAGCGAGCCGGACGCTGACCTCGAAGCAGCACTGCAGCAGCGGTTTGGTCCCCGCTCTCAGCCGGAGGCGGGGCAGGTGCCTGTCGGTCTCTGCTTCCCCAATGAGCGGAAGGACCGCGCGGCAGGGCTGATCGATGCGCCGAAACCGGATTGCTGGATCGTGCGCTTTACCGACATGCATGGGGCGCGACGGGCGATGGCGCTTACCTTTCCCCGGATCGCCAAGCCGCCCAGCACCATCTTCAACCCGCTTTACCTGATCGTGATCGTCGTGGCTTCGGCGGCGCTCGCCATTCTTGTCGCGCGCTTCGTGGCGAAGCCGCTGCGGCGGCTGGAGCGGGCGGCGGAAGCCTTCTCGCTGTCCCTTGATCCGGAAGAAATCCCGGAAAGCGGCCCTGAAGAGGTGCGCGCCGCGCTGTCGACCTTCAACCTGATGCAGCGGCGCGCCAGGGCGGGCTTCACCGAGCGCACCCAGTTGCTCGCCGCCATCAGCCACGATCTGCAAACGCCGCTCACCCGGCTGCGGTTGCGGCTCGAACTGGTCGAAAATCTGGAACTGCGCGAGCGGCTTCTGGCCGATCATCACGCGATGCAGACCCTTGTTCGGGAGGGGCTCGACCTCGCCAGCAGCACGGAATTGCGGGAGGAATGGTCAGCCATCGACATCGATTCCCTCCTCGCCAGCATGGCGGAAGATGCGCAGGATCTGGGCCAGCCCGTTCGGTTCGTCAGCGGCTGCGGCGGCACGGTGCGGGTGAAGCCCAACGCGTTGACACGCTGCGTCGGCAATTTGGTCGATAACGCCGTCAAATATGGCAATAGCGCCGACATCAGCTGCGCGCGGGCGAACGGCAGGCTCTTGATTCATGTTCGCGATTCCGGACCGGGCGTGCCGGGCGATCAGATTTCGCAGATGTTCGAGCCGTTCACGCGTGGCGCGAGCAGCCAACCGGGCGGGCGGCACGGCACCGGGATCGGCCTTACCATCGCCCGTTCGCTCGCGCTCAGTTTCGAGGCATCCGTGCGGTTGCGCAACGCGGAAGAAGGGGGGCTCATCGCCACCATTGATATGAAGGGGTGAGAGGAAAGCCTAACCGAGCAGGCCGAAGATAATCATAGCCAAAGCGACAGCGACGCCGCTCTGCACCAACGAGGGTCTGTAGGTCATGCCGAGGGTCACAAGACACGCGACGGCCGCCACAAGCCCGATCCAGCCGACGAACGCCATACCGATGTCGTCAGCCGGATAAAGGCTGAGCAGCGACACCAGCATCAGAAGCCATCCCGCAAGATCGAGGTGCGGCACGAACGCCTTGCGCTCCCACGGCCCGAGCAGGGCAGGCCGATGACGCTGCTTGTGCGCGGCGAGGGCGAAGAGCGCCAGATAGAGAAAGCCGGCCGACGCGGTCATACCGGCATCGCCCTCGACCGCCGACCGGCAGGCTGGCTCGGGCGGCGAAGCTGCGCCCAGACGATCGCAGCAAGCACGGCAGCCGTCGCAAGCAGCATCATATTGCCGGCTGGTATCACTGCGTCGTTGGACCAGAAAGGCCCCGTCAGCACCGTGAGGCCGCAGGTCGCCGCCACCAGCCCAAGCAACAGCGGCCAACCGCGCGCAGGCGGCAAGGCAAGACCCGTCACCAATCCGGCGCCTGCGCTCCACAGCGCGACGGATACCTCGGCCTCGGCGCGCCCGGCCATGCCGAGCGGCAGCAGCCGGTTGGCGAGGAGGAAGGCCGCCATGCCGAGTGGTACGCCGCCCAGCATCCCGACATTCAACCGTTCCAGCAGACGGTTGCCGACGGAGAGCGGCGCCCGCTCCCGCCGTTTGACGACCCACAGGATCAAACCGCTGGCGATGGCGATCGTTAGCATCGCGCCGCCAAGAAAATAGAGCCATCGGGTCAAAAGCGGCGCGAAATGGCCGAGGTGCAAGCCATAGATGGTATGATAGGCGCGCACCGCCGTCCGCTTTTCGGTCCAAGCCTTGATCGGCTTGCCGCTTGCGCCATCGAAGCTCATTTCCGCAGGCAGAGTGCCGATCGCCTGCCGTTCCGTGGGATAGACGGTGACCACCGCGGACGCGTTACCCGGATTGAAGATATACACCCTGCCGATCGGAGCGCCGAAATAGGCCTGCGCCTGCCTGAGCATGGGCGCGATGGGGGCCAGTGGTGCCTTGGCCCCGCTTGCCGGGCGGGTGACGGCACCCGGCGCCATGTCGGAATAGAGCGCCGTCAGATCGTCGCCATAGAGCGCGGCCGCGGGCCAGGGCATGGTCAGCGAGGCGAGCGTCACCAGTCCGGTGAAGGTGATCATGATGTGGAAGGGGAGGGACAGCACACCCACGACATTATGCCCGTCCAGCCAAGACCGCTGGCCTTTGCCGGGGCGGAAGGTGAAGATGTCCTTGAAGAAGCGCTTATGCGCGATGACGCCCGTGATGATCGCGACGAGCATCGCCATGGCGGCGAGCGCAGCGAGCCATCGCCCCCAGGGATACGGCAGTTCCAGCTCAAAATGGAGTCGATAGAAGAACTCACCGCCCAGAGTGTCGCGTAGCAGGGGGGCACCGCTGACGGGATCCAGCGCCCGCGTGATGAAGCCATCGCCGCCATCGAAGGTCGCCTCGACCGTGTTGGACCGTTCGTCAGGCGCGGACAGATACCAGCCGTTGGAACCACCATGGACGCTGAGCCAGGATGTCGCAGCGCTGATCGCCGCGACCGGGTCGGGGTCACCCTGCACCTCTGGCCGCATCCACCGGCCGATCTCCGGGCGAAAGAGGCTGAGCGTGCCGGCAAGACACATGATGAAGAGGAAATGACCAAGCAGCAGGCCGGTCCAGCCGTGCAGCCACGCCATGCACTGCCGCGCGCCTTCGCGAACCGCGCTCATGCGCCTCGTCCTCCAAGCCAGATCAGACCAGCCATCGCTCCCGCTGCGAGCAGTATCCCCCCGAGTGCATCGCGGGGACGACGGGTCAGGAAGGCCCAGATCGTCACCCCAGGCGCAATGAGGAAGGCGGCCATGGTGGCGATCAGTACGGCTTCGGTACGACCCATTGGCAGCAGCAGCGCCAGACCCGTGGCCGCCAGCGACGCCAGCAGATACGCCCCAAGGGTAGCGGCAAGAATCCGCATGCCCACATTGGTGCGATAACGCCAGCCGTGGCGCTCTCTCTTCCCGAAAGCCTGTTTCGCATCTCCCATGTCAGTCGTCGCTGCGGCACGAGCGGCTTGAAGAGGACGCGATGATATGCATGACTTCTCCGCGGAGGTGACGCCAAAGGGGTAACCATCCATTGTTTGCAAGTCAATCGCATTAGCAAGGAACGGTGGTGCGGGATCGGATGCTTAAGACCGAACCACGGCTTGCGTAGACTCGGCAGCAAACCGTTAGTGAAATCGGCATATTCTTCGGAGAGCGGACCGGCGCTCGCGATCTCCGAAGCTCGCTGCGAAATTCCATCGGCGGCTATAATCGGCGCGGCTGCAAGCCGGGCGAAATTGCGGGCCGGGCGACAGCGAAGTGGACATATAAGTCGCAATAAACGGAAGTGTAATTTAACATAATCCTTGTTATCGCACTAATATGCGATGGGTTGGACGAGCAACTCTGTCGATCAGACAAAGTGATTTTCCCGCCTTTCTTCCGTCATGGAGCCGATCTAGAAATTCGAGCGGGGGAGTATGAGAGGAGAATGGAAATGGATGCCAAGACGACAGATCCCCTGAGCTGTCCGATGAAGGAACCGGGCGCGCTGCGTACCCTGCTCGGACGCACCAATCGGGACTGGTGGCCCAACCAGCTGTCCCTCGACATCCTTCAGCAGAACGGCCTTTCGGGCAATCCGCTCGACAAGGATTTCGATTATGCCACCGCCTTCAAGTCGCTCGACCTGGAAGCCGTCAAGGCGGACCTGCGCGCATTGATGACCGACAGCCAGCCTTGGTGGCCGGCCGACTATGGCCATTACGGCCCCTTCTTCATCCGCATGGCCTGGCATTCGGCGGGCACCTACCGCACGGGCGACGGGCGCGGCGGCGCATCGTCCGGATCGCAGCGCTTCGCGCCGCTCAACAGCTGGCCGGACAATGCCAATCTCGACAAGGCCCGCCGACTTTTATGGCCGATAAAGCAGAAATATGGCCAGAAGCTGAGCTGGGCCGACCTCATGATCCTGACCGGCAATGTCGCGATCGAATCGATGGGCGGGCCGGTGTTCGGCTTCGGCGGCGGCCGCGAGGACGTGTTCGAGCCCGAAAAGGACATTTATTGGGGCACGGAGGAACAGTGGGTCGGTCAGGAAGGCAATCTGACCCGCATTGACGAGGAGGAAGGGCGCGCGCTTGAAAGCCCCCTCGCCGCGATCCAGATGGGCCTCATCTACGTCAATCCCGAAGGTCCGGGCGGCAAGCCCGACGCGCTGCAATCCGCGCGCGACATCCGCGAAACCTTCGCGCGGATGGGCATGAATGACGACGAGACCGTCGCGTTGACCGCCGGCGGCCATACGTTCGGCAAGGCGCATGGCGCCGGCGATGCCTCCAAGGTGGGCGCGGAGCCTGAGGGCGCGGACATCGCGCAACAGGGGCTTGGCTGGCAGAGCGGGCATGAAAGCGGCTTTGGCGACCATACGATCACCAGCGGCATCGAGGGCGCCTGGACGCCGACGCCCATCAGCTGGGACATGAGCTATTTCGACATGCTCCTTGACCATGAGTATGAACTGGTGCGTAGCCCGGCCGGAGCCAAACAATGGCAGCCGGTCGGCAATCCGGAAGAGACGCTGGCCCCCAAGGCGCACACGCCCGGCGTCAAGGTGCCGACGATGATGACCACCGCCGACATGGCGATGAAGGTCGATCCAAAATATCGCGAGATCATGGAGAAGTTCCGCGCCGATCCCGCTTATTTCGCCGACGCCTTCGCCCGCGCCTGGTTCAAGCTGTGCCATCGCGACATGGGACCAAAGGCGCGTTACCTGGGCGCGGACGTGCCGGCCGAGGATCTGATCTGGCAGGATCCGCTGCCGCAGGCGGTCCACCCTGGCCTCAGCGAAGCGGACGCGGCCGCGCTCAAGGACCGGATCGCGGCGTCGAGCCTGTCCGTGCAGGATCTCGTCAAGACCGCTTGGGCGAGCGCCGTCACCTACCGGATATCTGACCATCGCGGCGGCGCCAACGGTGCGCGCATCCGCCTTGCGCCGCAGAAGGACTGGGACGTCAACGAACCGGCCGAACTGGCGCGGGTGCTGTCCGTCTATGAAGGCATTGCGAAGGATGCGGGCAACGTCTCCATCGCCGATCTCATCGTGTTGGGCGGCAGCGTCGGTATCGAGGCTGCGGCAAAGGCAGCGGGCCACAGCCTGACCGTTCCCTTCACCGGCGGCCGGGTCGACGCGACCGACGCGCAGACAGACGCCGACAACTTCGACGTGCTTGAGCCCAAGGCCGACGGTTTTCGCAACTATCTGCAGGTGCGCTTCAACGTGCCGACGGAGGAACTGCTGGTCGATCGGGCGCAGCTGCTCGGCTTGTCGGCGCCGCAAATGACGGTGCTGGTGGGCGGCCTGCGCGTGCTGGGCGCCAATCATGGCGGGTCGAAGCACGGCGTCCTGACGGATCGGGTCGGGCAGTTGAGCAACGACTTTTTCGTCAACCTGCTCGACATGAATACGGCCTGGAAGCAGGTGGATGACGAGGGCGATGAGACGTTCGTCGGCACCGATCGCGCCAGCGGCCAGCAAAAATGGACCGCGACCCGCACCGATCTCGCCTTTGGCGCAAACTCCCAGTTGCGGGCGCTGTCGGAAGTCTATGCCTCGGCCGATGCCGGCGAGAAGTTCGTCAAGGATTTCGTCGCCGCTTGGGTCAAGGTCATGAACGCGGACCGGTTCGATCTGGCGGCCTGACAGAGCTGAAGGCTAATCGCACAGCCCGCAGCGGTCAGCCGCTGCGGGCTGTTCTATTTTATCGAATAGTTCGGGTGAATTTATATCGATACTATCCTGTCACGTCTTTGGACTACAAAGGCTGCACGCCGGACGATCCGGTGCCGACCTCTTGAACAAAGGACAGTGCCATGACGAATTTCGTGACCACGAGCGACGGCGTCGACATTTTTTACAAGGACTGGGGCAGCAAGGATGCCCAGCCGATCATGTTCCACCATGGCTGGCCCCTGTCGTCCGACGACTGGGACGCGCAGATGCTATTCTTCCTTTCGCAGGGCTATCGCGTCATCGCCCATGACCGCCGCGGCCATGGCCGTTCGGCCCAGGTCGATTTCGGCCACGACATGGACCATTATGCCGCCGACGCCGCGGCGGTGGCCGCGCATCTCGACCTGCGCAACGCCATCCATATCGGCCATTCCACCGGTGGCGGCGAAGTGGCGGCCTATGTCGCCCGCCATGGCATCCCGCAGGGCCGGGTCGCGAAGGCGGTGCTGGTGAGCGCTGTCCCGCCGATCATGGTCAAGACCGATCGCTATCCCGGCGGCCTGCCGATGGACGTGTTCGATGGCCTGCGCGCGGGCCTCGCCGCCAATCGCGCACAATTCTTCCGCGATGTCGCCAGCGGCCCCTTCTACGGCTTCAATCGGGAGGGCGCGGACGTGCAGCAGGGCGTGATCGACAATTGGTGGCGGCAGGGCATGATGGGCAGCACACTTGCTCATTATCAGGGTATCAAGGCCTTTTCCCAGACCGACCAGACCGACGATCTGAAGGCTATCACGGTGCCCACGCTGGTCCTGCACGGCGACGACGATCAGATCGTGCCCTACAAGAATGGGGGCCTGTTGCAGGCGGACCTGCTGCCGAACGCGACGCTCAAAATCTATGAAGGCTATCCGCACGGGATGCTGACGGTGAATGCCGATGTGCTGAACGCCGACCTACTGGCCTTCATCAAGGGCTGATTTTCCGGGGAGCGGGTCCATCGATCCGCTCCCCTTTTCCAAAGGCCCGCCACGATGGACAAGAGCGCCTCTCCCCTGCCCTGGCTCCTGCTGCTGCTCTCCGTCACCACAGGCTTGGTCGATGCGATCAGCGTCCTTGGCCTGGGCAAGGTGTTCACCGCCAACATGACGGGCAACATTGTGTTCCTGGGCTTTGCAGCGGTCGGCACGCCCGGTTTCCACGCCCCCTCCTACCTCGTCGCAATCGCCGCTTTCCTGGTCGGTGCGCTGGTCGGCGGACGGATCAGCATCCATCATGCCGGGCTGCCCCTCCGCCGCTGGCTCACGGTCGCCGCGCTGGTGGAAGCCGCGCTCCTGTGGGCAGCGGCGGCCGCAGCGGTTCGCTTCGACATCGCGTCCCAGTCCCCTGCCCCGGCGCTCTATGCCGTCATTGCGCTGACCGGGCTTGCGATGGGATTCCGCAACGCAACGATCCGCGCGCTCAAGGTGCCGGACCTGACGACCACGGTGCTGACGCTGACCCTGACCGGGTTGGCGGCGGATTCGACGCTGGCGGGTGGCGGCAACCCCAACTGGATGCGCCGGATCGCCAGCGTTGCCGCGATCTTCGCCGGTGCCGCCCTCGGCGCCGCGCTGGTCATGGCGACCGGGCTTGCCGTGCCGCTGTTCCTCGCCGGGATTCTGGTCCTGCTGGGCACGGCTGCCTGCGCGCTCCACCCCCAAGCGAAGTCTCCGGCCTAGATATCGCCCATCCCGTCCAGTTCTCGGTCATCGCGGCCCAGCGCCGTAAACTGGTCGATCAGCCAGCTTGCCGCAGGCCCCGGCGGGGTGTCGCGCCGCCAGATGCCCGAAAAGCGATAGGTGCCACCGGGCTGATCGGGCATAGCGAGCCGCACCAGCGTCCCCGCCACCAGATCGGGCTCGATCATCGGCAGCGGCATATTGCCCCATCCCACCCCTTCCCGCAGCAGCGAATGTTTCGCGCCCAGATCGGCGAGGCGCCAGGTCTTGGGGCTGCTGACGGCAAAGTCGCGGCCCTCCGTGAAGCGTGACCGGTCCGACAGCACAAGCTGGATATGGTCCCGCCCCGCACCTGGCGGGATCGCGCCCATACGGCCGAGCGGATGGTCGGGGGCGGCGACCGGCACCATCGGCACCGATCCGGTCGCCACGCACTCGATCCCCTCCACCCCGGCCGACAAAGGGCCTGATATGCCGATCACCGCCTTGCGGTCCAGCACCATGGCGGTGATCGCGCCCAGCGCCTCCATATGCAATCGCAATTGCACCGTCGGGAAGGCCCCGGCAAAGGCGCGCAACACCTTGCCCAGGCGTTCGGCCGGCAGCATCACGTCCACCGCCAGATCGACCTCCGCTTCCAGCCCGTCGAGCAGCCCCTTCACCTTCGCTCGCAGCCCATCGATGCCATGGGATATGCTGCGCGCCTCCGCCAGCAGCGCACGGCCCGCCACGGTCAGCGTGGGCTTGCGCGTCCCCTCCCGGTCGAACAGCGACAGGCCCAGTTGCGCCTCCAGATTGCCGATGCCGTAGCTGATGACGGACACGGCCCGATTGAGCTTCCGCGCGGCGGCCGCGAAACTGCCGGTGTCGACAATGGTCAGGAAGATCCGCAACTGGTCGAATGTCGGTGTGCCCGGGTTGTTCACTTTTCCATTTCCTCGAACATGATCATGGAATTTATCCCTCTGATCGCAAAAGCGCGCAAGAGATAAAGCATTCTCCAACGACCGGGGCATTCCGCCCTCGCTGTAGGAGACATAGCATGATCGACCTTCGCCCCTTCGACGGACTTGGCGGCGCAAACCATGGCTGGCTCGACGCCAAGCATCATTTTTCCTTCGCCGGCTATCATGACCCGGCGCGGATGCACTGGGGCAATCTGCGCGTCTGGAACGACGACACGATCGCACCCAACACCGGCTTTCCGCCGCACCCGCATCGCGACATGGAAATCATCACCTATGTCCGCGAAGGCGCAATCACGCATGAGGACAGCCTGGGCAACAAGGGCCGCACCGAAGCGGGCGACGTTCAGGTGATGAGCGCAGGCACCGGCATCCGCCACTCGGAATATAATCTGGAGGATGTGACGACAAAGATCTTCCAGATCTGGATCGTGCCCACCCGTGACGGCGAAGCGCCGAGCTGGGGCGCCCGCCCCTTCCCCAAGGGCGAACGCGCGGGGCATTTCGTGACGCTGGCGTCGGGCTATGCCAATGACGACGACGCGTTGCCCATCCGCACCGATGCAAAGGTGGTGGCGGCGACGCTGAAGGCAGGCGAAAGCGCCGACTATCCCATCGGGCGCGACCGCAAGGCCTATCTGGTGCCGGCGACGGGCGCGATCCGGATCGACGATGTGCAGGTGAACGCGCGCGATGGCGCGGCGATCAGCGACATGGACGTGATCCATGTCACCGCGATCGAGGATAGCGAGATCGTGATGGTCGACGCAGCCTGACAAGGAACGGCGCGGCGGTTCCCAACGGAGCCGCCGCCCTACTGCTCAGACCAGTTCGACCGCCATGGCGGTCGCCTCGCCCCCACCGATGCACAGGCTCGCGACACCGCGCTTGAGGCCGCGCCTTTCGAGGGCCGCGATCAAGGTCGCCAATATGCGCGCGCCCGACGCCCCGATGGGATGGCCAAGCGCGGTCGCGCCGCCATTGACATTGAGCTTCTCGTCCGGGATGCCCAGCTCCCGTGCCGCGATCATCGCGACCACGGCAAAGGCTTCGTTGACCTCGAACAGGTCAACGTCGCCGACTGACCATCCCGCCTTTTCCAGCAGCTTGCGCATCGCCGGCACCGGCGCCGTGGTGAACCTGGACGGCTCATGCGCGTGAGCGGCCGACGCGACCACGCGCGCCACCGGTTTCAGCCCCAGCCGTTCCGCGACGCTCGCCCGCGTCATCACCAGCGCGGCCGCGCCGTCGGAAATGGAGGAGGCATTGGCCGCCGTGATCGTCCCGTCCTTGGCGAAGGCGGGCCTGAGCGAGGGAATCTTGTCAGGCTTGGCCTTCCCCGGCTGTTCGTCGGCATCGATCACTGTTTCGCCACCCCTACCCTTCACCGTGACGGGCGTGATCTCCCGCGCGAAAGCGCCGCTGCCGATCGCGGCATTGGCACGTTCGAGCGAGCGGATGGCATAGGCGTCCTGCTCCTCCCGCGTGAACTGATAGTCGCGCACCGCTTCTTCGGCGAACACGCCCATCGCCTTGCCCGGCTCATAGGCGTCTTCCAACCCATCCATCATCATCGTGTCGATGATGCGATCATGGCCGATGCGCGCGCCAGAGCGATGCTTGGGCAGCGCATAGGGGGCGTTGGTCATGCTTTCCATGCCGCCGGCGATCACGACGTCGACAGCGCCACTGGCGAGCGCCTCCTGCGCCATGATCGCCGCCTGCATGCCTGATCCGCACATCTTGTTGACCGTCGTCGCTTCCGTATTGAGGCCAAGCCCCGCACCGATCGCCGCCTGGCGGGCCGGGGCCTGGCCCAGGCCTGCCGGCAACACGCAACCCATGTAGATGCGGTCCACGGCATCCGCGGCGATTCCCGCCCGCTCGACCGCGGCTTTCACGGCGGCCGCGCCAAGGTCCGTCGCCTTCAGCGCCGACAGGGCGCCCTGGAACCCGCCCATCGGCGTGCGGGCATAATCGATGATGACGATCGGATCGTCCTGCATAGGATCTACTCTCCCTCGTGCGGCCCAGCCGCTGATGCCCTTCACATAGGCATGGCATCGTCGCACCGATAGGGGCCCGCCCCGCCTAACATCTTCGCGCGTGCGGGAAAATATGTGCGGTCCATGCAACCTCGATCATTATCATGCTTTCTTGCCGTGGATGACGCCGGCGGGGGCGGCGCGCGCTGCAAGAAGGAAGCCGTGCATGAAGATTGCCCAGATCGCCCCGCTCGCCGAAAGCGTACCGCCCAAATTCTACGGCGGCACGGAACGGATCGTGTCCTACCTGACTGAGGAACTGGTGGCGCAGGGGCACGATGTCACCCTGTTCGCCAGCGGCGATTCCCGGACGGCGGCCAAGCTGGTGCCCATCACCACCACCGCGCTGCGCCTCAACCCGCATGTGCAGGATGCGGTGCCGCACCATATGATCCTGCTGGATGAAGTCCGCCGCCGCGCCGACGATTTCGATTTCCTGCATTTTCACATCGACGTCATTCACATGCCCATGGTGCAGGGCATGCTCGACCGGTCGCTGACGACGCTGCACGGCCGGCTCGACCTACCCGATCTGGTCCCCTTCTATCGCGCTTTCCCGGATCATTGCCTGGTGTCGATTTCCGATCACCAGCGCCTGCCGATGCCGCCGGTCAACTGGGGCCGCACCATCTATCACGGCCTGCCCGCCGACTTGCTGCCCGCCAATATCGGCGGCGACAAGGATTATCTGGCCTTCCTTGGCCGCATCTCGCCGGAAAAACGCCCCGACCGCGCCATCCGCATCGCGATGGCGGCGGGCATGAAGCTCAAGATCGCGGCGAAGATCGACAATGTCGATCGCGCTTATTGGGACCGGGAGATCGCGCCGCTGGTCGAAGGCAATCCGCTGGTAGAATTCGTCGGCGAAATCAACGAACAGCAGAAGGCCGAATTCCTCGGCAACGCTGCTGCCCTGCTCTTCCCGATCGACTGGCCCGAACCCTTCGGCCTCGTCATGATCGAGGCGATGTCCTGCGCGACGCCCGTCGTCGCCTTCCGCTGCGGATCGGTGCCCGAAATCATCGATCATGGCCTATCGGGCATCATCGTCGATCGGGAGGAGGAGGCGGTGGATGCGGTGCATCAGGCTGTCGCTCTTGACCGCGCCCGCGTGCGCGCCGCCTTTGATGCACGCTTCACGGCGGAACGGATGGCGCGTGATTATGTGGCGCTCTATCAGGACATCATTGCCGCCAGCGCCGCGACTCCTAGCCTCGCTAGGCACCGCGCCGCCACGCCCGGACTGCTTATTGCCTGATGGAGGTCTCCCCATGACCCTTGCCGAAATCGGTCAGCCCTCATCTGGCGCGTTCGGACCGGGGTTGGATCCGGGCCAGCAGTTGTCGCAGGGACAGACGCAGTTCTTCATCCCCGCAACGGCATCGCTCGCCGAACGTCGGCCGCGCACGCTCAAGCATGATGACAGTTTCGCCGTGTTCGACCATAGCGGCGACGCCATCGCAGGGCCGGGCAGTCCCGAGGGGCTCTATCATCGCGACACCCGCCATCTTTCGCATTTCTACCTGACGCTGGCGGGCCTGCGCCCGATCCTGCTCAGCTCCGCGCTGCGCGACGACAATTTGATGCTCACATGCGACCTCACCAACCCGGATTTTCCGGGGGCCGATGGGCGCAGGGCGGTCGAGCATGATCTTATCCACGTCCGCCGCACCCGCTTTCTGTGGCAGGGCGCGGTCTATGAACGGCTGACCCTGCGCAATTTCGACACGGAGACGCAAAACGTCCAGCTCGACCTGCATTTCGCCGCCGATTTTGCCGATCTGTTCGAAATTCGCGGCATGACCCGGCTGCGGCGGGGCGAGATGCAGGCGCCGGTGGTCGGCGCGGCGGATGTGCTGCTCGGCTATACGGGGCGGGACGACCGCGACCGCTTCACCCATATCCAATTCGAACCGGCCCCCGACTTGCTGAGCGAAAATCACGCGCAATTCCGCGTGACCGTAGCGCCCGGCAAGCGCTGCACAATCTTCCTTCGGGTCGCCTGCGCTCCCGTCGAAACGCGTGCGGAAAGCCTCTCCGTCCAGCTGCTGCGGGCGCTGCGAGAAGCGATGCAGGCGTCGCGGCAGGCGCGGGCGCGTTCGGCGCGCATCCGCTCGTCCAACGACCTCTTCAACGAAGTGTCATCCCGCTCCTTCGCCGACATCGCCATGCTGTCGACCGACACGGCGCACGGCCCCTACCCCTATGCAGGCATTCCCTGGTTCAGCACGGTGTTCGGCCGCGACGCGCTCATCACCGCGTGGGAGATGCTGTGGATCGATCCCGCGCTGGCGCGCGGCGTTCTCGGCTATCTCGCCGCCCATCAGGCGACCGGATTCGACGCCGCCGCCGATGCCGAACCCGGCAAGATCCTGCACGAAGTGCGGCATGGCGAGATGGCGGAACTTGGCGAAGTTCCCTTCCGCCATTATTATGGCAGCATCGATTCCACGCCCTTGTTCGTGATGCTGGCCGGTGCCTATTGGGAGCGGACGGGAGACACCGATTTCATCCGCAGCATCGCGCCGCAGATCGAAGCCGCGCTCAGCTGGATCGACGATCATGGCGACCGGGACGGCGACGGTTTCGTCGAATATGGCCGCATGACCGACCAGGGCCTGCAAAATCAGGGCTGGAAGGACAGTCACGATTCCATCTTCCATGCGGACGGCAGCATCGCGCGCGGCCCGATCGCGCTGGCCGAGGTGCAGGCCTATGTCTATGGTGCCTGGGAAGCCGCCAGCCGCATGCACGACGCAATGGGCGATGCGGCGCGCGCCACCCTCTATCGCGACCGGGCGGCGGGAATGCGGGAGCGGTTCGACGCCGCCTTCTTCGATCCCCAGCTCGGCACCTATGTGCTGGCACTGGATGGCGAAAAACGGCCGTGCTGCGTCCGCTCCTCCAATGCCGGGCATGTCCTGCTCACCGGCCTCGCCTTCGAGCATCGTGCCGAATCGGTGGTGCGGACGCTCATGGCGCCCGCCTCGTTCTCGGGCTGGGGCATCCGGACCATTGCATCCACCGAGGCGCGCTACAACCCCATGAGCTATCATAACGGCTCGATCTGGCCGCACGACAATGCGTTGATCGCCGCCGGCTTCGCGCGCTACGGCTTCCGCCGCGAAGCCTCCCAGATATTCGAAGGGATGTTCGCGGCCGCCACCTATGTCGATCTCATGCGCCTGCCCGAACTGTTCTGCGGCTTCCCCCGTCGCCGCTCGCAGGGACCGACCTTCTATCCCGTGGCCTGCAGCCCGCAGGCCTGGTCGGCGGCGACGCCGCTCTCGCTGCTGCAGTCCTGCCTCGGCATTCGCTTCGATATCGGCGCAGGCACCATCGCGCTCTGCAACCCGATTCTGCCATCCTTCCTGCAAGGCCTCCACATCGGCCGCCTGAGACTCGGCGAGGGATCGGTCGAACTTGGTCTGGACCGGATCGGCGACACTGTCGTGGTCCGCCCGATCAGTCGCCAAGGCGACGTGCGGATCATCAGCATGGCCTGATTCTGTCCTACAGATTCCCTTGCCGCTACCATGATGAAAGCGTTTCGATGATTTCCGACATGCGACATTTTATGTCAATTTCGGCGGGAAATGTGCGAAGTTAAGGGAAAAGAGGCGCTCCCCAACGCTGCCCTACAAAAGAGTGACTTGCTCCTTCTTCAATACTCATACATTTATCCTCACATCCGCCTTTAGCCGAAGAGGCGCCTCGGGCGTTGAGGGGAGGATGACCGATGATGGGAATGGACCGCCGCAACGCGATGATCGCCTTGGGGGTCGCCGCGCTGCCGCACCTCGCAGGAGCGCAGACAATGGCAGGTGACGAGATCATCGACCTTTGGCCCGGACCGCCGCCCGGAAAGACGGACGCCAAGATCGTCCGCTCGATCGAGCCGCGCAATGACGACCCCGCTCATCCCGACCGCTGGGTTCGCGGCATCGATCGCCCGGTGATGGTGGTGCGCCGCCCCGCGCGGCCCAACGGCGCGGCGATGCTCGTCATGCCGGGCGGCGGCTATGAATTCCTGTCCTACGACAATGAAGGGACCAGCCAGGCCGCCTGGCTCAATGCACGCGGCATCACCGCCTTCATCCTGCTCTACCGCCTGCCGGCAGAAGGCTGGATCCGGCGGGAAGACGTCCCGTTGCAGGACGCGCAGCGCGCCGTTCGCCTGATCCGCGCGCGAGCGAAGACACTTGGGGTCGATCCCGAAAGAGTGGGCGCGCTGGGCTTCTCGGCAGGGGGTCATCTGGCAGGGTCGCTCGCCACCCGCCATAGCGAACAGGTCTATGGTCCCGTGGATGATGCCGACCGGCTTTCCGCGCGCCCCGACGTCGTGGGCTTAGGCTATCCGGTCGTCAGTCTGGACGCGCCCTTCACCCATGCCGGATCACGCGACAATCTCCTGGGCGCCGGTGCCAGCGAAACCTTGCGCCGCACCCACTCCGTGGACAGGCGCGTCGATACCGCGACCCCGCCCCTCTTCATCTTCCACGCGGCGGACGACATGCTTGTCCCGCCGGCCAATGCCATTGCCCTCTTCTCCGCGATGGAAGCGGCGCAGCGGCCGGTCGCGCTGCACATGTTCGAGGATGGCGGTCACGGCTTCGGCGTCAAGCTTCCGAAGTCCAAGCAAGGAGCCGTCTGGCCGGATCTTTTCGCGTCGTTCGCGGCCGGTCACGGCGTGCTCGCGGCATGATCTACGACTTTAGGCGCACTGGCGCATGCCGCTTCAGCCGGCAAGATCGGGCGGGTGCGTCAGGCAGGGGGAGTGAAGCAATGACGAGATTGACGATAACGGCCGCGGCGATCGCCTGCCTTGCAGGCGCAAGCCCCGCGCTGGCGGAACCCATGGCCCTGCTGGACCGGAATGGAAGCCGCGTCGCCATCGAACCCTATGCGCCCAATATCGTGCGCGTCACCATCGCTCTGGACAAGGCGCTGGCCGAAGCACCCCCGGGCGACGGGCCGATCGCGAAGGCGGATGCCGCTGGCTGGACGCACCGCACCGACGCGAGCGGCGACATCTTCACCTCCTCGGCGCTGACGCTGACCGTCGATGCGAAACCCTGGCCCAAGGCGCCCACGCAGATGGACCGCTATTTCGCGCCCTCCCTGCCGCCCGTCAGCCTGTCGATCAGCGATGCGGGTGGCGCGCTGCTGACGAAGATGACCGGCTGGGAGATGGCGCCCGTCACGGTGAACGGGGAAAAGACGTTCAAGGTCGGCGCGACCTTCGACTCCCCTGCCGACGAACATTATTATGGCCTCGGTCAGAACCAGGAGGGCGTGCTCGACCTGCGCGGCCGCCAGATAGACTGCCAGCATCATTATGACGCGCCGGCGGGCGAAACGGTCTGTGTCCCCTTCATGGTCACCAACAAGGGCTATGGCATCGTCTGGGACAATCCGGCCCGAACGCTGGTATGGCCTGGCCTTCACTCCGCGACCCGCTGGCAAAGCCAGGTCGGAGAGCGCGTGTCCTTTTTCGTCATCACCGGCAAGACGACCGACGATCTCTATGCCGGCTATGCCCGGCTGACCGGCGCGACGCCGCTGCCGCCCAAGGCCGGGTTCGGCCTCATCCAGAGCAAGGCGCGCTACGAAAGCCAGCAGGAACTGCTCGACATCGCCAAGGGCTATCGCCAGCGGAACCTGCCGCTCGACGTGATGGTGCTCGACTGGTTCTACTGGACCCGCATGGGACAGATCGACATCGATCGCACCTATTTCCCCGATCCCAAGGGCATGAACGATACGCTGAAGGCGATGGGCATGCGCTCGATCATCAGCGTCTGGCCGCGCTTCGAGCGGGAATCCCGCTATTTCGACATGCTGGCGACGAAGGGCTGGCTGCTGCACGACAAGGATGGCAATCCGATCGACGGCCTGCCGATGCGCTACGACCGCGCCGGCGCGTTGATCGACAGCACCAATCCGGACGCGCGGCAATGGTTCTGGAGCACGGTGCGCGACAATATCCTTAGCCAGGGCTTCGACTGGCTGTGGCTGGACGAGACCGAGCCGGACCTGATCCCCGACGGCTACTGGTATGCACGGGGCTCGGGCGACCGCTATCATAACCTCTATCCGCTGGTTCACACATCTGGCGTTGCTGAAGGATCGGAGCGGGATCGGCCGACCTTCCGCAACATGATCCTCGCCCGTGCGGCTTATCTGGGCTCGCAGCGCACAGGCGGCCTGTTCTGGTCGTCCGACGTCCACGCCACATGGGATGCCTTGCGCCGGCAAGTGCCGACCGGACTCAACTTCACCGCCACCGGCCTTGCCTATTGGGGCAGCGACATTGGCGGGTGGCAATGGCCCAATGGGCCAAAGGCGCAGCGGCCAGTGCTGGTTGATCCGGCAGGTGCGACCGCCATGGGCGCGGACTATGCCGACTATCCGGAACTTTTCGTCCGCTGGTTCCAATATAGCGTGTTCACGCCGACGCTACGCATCCACGGGCAGCGACCCGGCACGGCGCTCTGGGACTATGGCAAGGCAGCCGAGCCGATCCTGGCTGAATGGCTGCGGCTGCGCTACGCGCTCATCCCCTATATCTATGCGCTTGGCCGCCACACCTATGAAAGCGGCGCGCCGTTCATGCGGGCGTTGTTCATGGACTTTCCCAACGATCCGAAGGTCGCGGCGATAGGCGATCAATATATGTTCGGGCCCGCCTTCCTCGTCGCTCCCGTCACGGAGCAGGGCCAGACGAAGCGATCCGTCTATCTGCCTGCCGGAACGGCCTGGTATGATTATTGGACGAACCAGCGGTTCGAGGGCGGACAGACGGTCGAGGTCGATGCGCCGATCCAGCGCATGCCGCTGTTCGTGAGGGCAGGATCGATCGTGCCGATCGGCGCGGCGGTGAAGAGCATGGCGGAAAAGCAGCCGATCGAGAGCATCCGCGTCTATCCAGGGGCGGATTCGCGCTTCACCCTCTATGATGACGACGGCACGACCAACGCCTATCGCAAGGGCGGCATGAAGGCGGAACTGGTCTGGGACGACCGCGCCAAAACGCTGACGAGCAAGACGAAATTGCCGACCGGACAGGCCGTGACAGGCCTTGTGCGGATCATGGGCCAGTAAGGGAGCAGGATAGCATGACCGGTATCAACCGCCGCGAACTGGGACTGGGGCTGGGTGCCGCTGCGTTGGGCACGACCCTTCCCGCCACGGCCGGCGCGCAGACGGCCGCGGCTGCCTCTGCCGCGGGCAACCTGTCCTTCCCGCCCGACTTTCTATGGGGGTGCGCCACCGCTTCCTATCAGATCGAAGGCGCCGCAAAGGAGGACGGGCGCGGGCCCACGGTCTGGGACATCTTCTCGCACACGCCGGGCAAGGTCGCCAATGGCGACACCGGCGATGTCGCCTGCGACAGCTATCACCGCTATCCCGAAGACATCGCCTTGCTGAAGGCGCTGGGGGTCAAGGCCTATCGCTTCTCCATCGCCTGGTCGCGCATCTTCCCTGAAGGGCGTGGCAAGCCCAATCAGAAGGGCGTGGACTATTATAACCGGCTGGTCGACGCCCTGCTCGCGGCCGGGATCACGCCGCACGTCACCCTCTTCCACTGGGATTTGCCTGCCGCTTTGCCCGGCGGGTGGCAGAACCGCGATACGGCCTATGCCTTCGGCGATTATGCCGCCTTCATGGCCGGGCGGCTGAGTGACCGGGTGAAGCAGTTCATGACGGTGAACGAACTGCTCTGCTTCACCGATTTGGGCTATCTGACCGGGGGCAAGGCACCGGGCCTCAAGCTGCCGCAGAAGGACGCCAATCAGGTCCGCCATCATGGCGTGCTGGCCCATGGCCTGGGCGTTCAGGCGATCCGCGCGAACGCCAAGGCGGGGACGCGTGTCGGCCTCGCGGAAAATCCGTCGATCTACGTGCCGGCGGTCGAGACGCCCGATCATATCGAAGCGGTCAAGAAGGCCACGCGCGACACCAACGCCATGTTCCTGACCGCGATCATGGAGGGGCGCTACCTCGATTCCTACCTGACCGCGCAGGGCAAGGATGCGCCCAAGGTGCAGGAAGGCGACATGAAGCTGATCGGCGCGCCCCTCGATTTCCTGTCGATCAATGTCTATACCGGCAAGATGGTGCGGGCCGATGTGTCGAAGCCCGAAGGCTACGCCATCTTGCCCATGACCGGCGAAGCGCCACGCATGCCGTCCAAATGGCTCTATGTAACGCCGGAGGTCATCTATTGGGGCCTGCGCGCCATCAGCGAATTGTGGAAGCCCAAGGCGCTCTACATTTCCGAAAATGGCTGCTCGGCGGACGACAAGGTGAGTGACGACGGCAAGGTCTATGACACCGACCGGGTCATGTATCTGCGCAACTATATGACCCATCTGCAGCGCGCCGCGCGCGAGGGGCTGCCGATCAAGGGCTATTTCGTCTGGAGCCTGATGGACAATTTCGAGTGGGAGGACGGTTATACCAAGCTGTTCGGCATCCACCATGTGGATTTCAAGACCCAGAAGCGCACGCCCAAGCTGTCGGCCGACTGGTATCGTGAACTGGTGCGGACCAACCGACTGGTCTGACCTCAGGCAAGAAAGCAGATGCTGACCGGCCGGGATATCTCGGCCGCCTGACCGCTGTTGCGCAGGCGGCCGGTGCGCCGATCGACCGCGAACACGCTGACCCGATCCGACTTCTGGTTGGTGACGAGCAACCAGCGGCCGGTGGGATCGAACTGGAAGGCCCATGGCACCGCGCCGCCGGACGCAATCCGCTGGACAGGCGACAATGCTCCGCTCCGGGGATCTAGGGCGAAAACGACAAGGCTGTTTTCCGCCCGATTGCCGGTATAGACGAAGCGGCCGTCCCGGCTCACCAATATTTCAGACGCGCTGCTGTCGCCGCGATGATCGGGGCTGTTGACCGACACCATGCTCAACAGGGCCAACCGCCCTGCCCGCGCATCCCAGCCGAGCGTCTGCACGTCGGCCGTCAGCTCGTTGATCAGGAAGAGACGGCGGCCATCGGGATGAAAGGCGAAATGGCGCGGCCCGCTGCCAGGCGGCGCGGCATAATGGCGTTCCTTCCCCCGCGCGTCCTGCAGGATCCGGTGGGTCTTGCCGTCAAAGGGATGGACATAGAGCCGGTCGGTTCCAAGGTCCGCCGCCAGAAGGAAGCGGCCCGAGGGATCGGCGGCGACGCAATGCGCATGGGGTCGCGCCTGTCGCGGATTTGGACCCGATCCGCTAGCCGCGACGATGCTGGCGGCGGGGCCGAGGCTGCCATCCTGCAATATCGGGAAGCTGGCGATCGATCCCGCGCCGTAGTTGGCCGCGAACAAGGTCATGGACCGCGCGTCAACCGACAGATGTGCCGTGCCGCCCCCGCCTGCGTCCACTTGCGACAGCGTAGTGAGCGCTCCCGTCGCGGGATCGGTGCGCAGGGCAAAGACGCTGCCATGCTGCGCGCCGTCGCCGCCGACCTCGCTCGCCACATAGAGGATGGGGCGGTGCGGGTGCCGCACGATCCAGCTTGGCCGCGCGATGGTGGCAGGGGCCGGATCAAGCGCGATCCGGCCGGAGACGGGATAGAACCAGCCCGTCGCCGGCGCATCCCCCTGCGTGCCGATATAGACGCGCACCGCGCCTTCGGCAGCGGCGCGAAGCGGGGCAAAAGGTACTGCGGAGGCACCGAGGGTCAGCGCAAGAAGAGACCGTCGCGCGATCCGCATGTCATCCAACCTATTGGACATGATCGGGGCCGATGACCTGCTGATCCTCAAGGCTATCAAGCGTCTCCGGCAGGGGAATGTCCATGCTGCTCATGCCCGCCAAGCTTAGGCAGCTACGGTATTTTGGCAATGACTATCGCGCGTCGCGCAAGGCGGAAGTGGCCGGCAGCAGAGCGATCATGCGACCGCGCCAGCGCCGACGTAGCGGTCGATCTCTTCCGCGTAGCGTCGGCTCAGCATCGCCTGGTCCGCCTTGGGCACTTCGTTCTGAAGATCGAGGAACCAGCTGCTTTCTTCCTGATACATATGATGCGTCACAGCCCCCCGAATATGTTCCAGCTTGTCCAAATAATCCTGGGACAACGGCTCAATCTTTTCGAGCAGCGCCATTTGCACCTTCGCCGCTGCCTGCTCCTCATAGCCAAGGCCGGCATGCGCCTTATGCCCTTCGTCGACGAGGGCGGGATAGAGAACGCTTTCTTCCGCATTGCTGTGGCCGGTGAGGATCACGGCCAGGCGCTTCTGTGCCAAGCGCTGGGCCTCGGCATCAGGCGCGCGCTTGACCGCCGCGAAGGCCGCTTCGATCTCGTCATGGTGGTCGAGCACCTGCGAAAGCCAGTCGCCCGGCACCGCCAAAGACCGCGCGTGGGCGCGCGCTTCCATTCGCTTCTCATCGCTCTCCGGCGGCGTGATGGCCGCGACAATCTTGTCGAAAAAGGACATCGGTCATCTCCTGCTTGGATGAAGGCGACGGCGTTGAACCGTCACCGGATGAACGAGGCAGGGACAAGTTGGATGCTGAGGAGACGCTGGTGGAGCGCCTTCCCGCTAACATGGATAATGAAGAGCGAGTTCGATCGTTACGAACGGGCGTCAGCCGATCCAAGCCGCAGGACAATGTAGCCAAGCAGACCGGACAGGAACGACCCGGCGAGGATGCCCAGCTTCGCCTCCGATTGCAGCAAGGGTGATGCCGGAAAGGCGAGCAGCGCGATGAACAGGCTCATGGTAAAGCCGATGCCGCACAGAAGCGCGATGCCGATCATCTGTACCCTGGTCGCATGGGCGGGCATGTCGGCCAGCTTCAGCCGGACGGCGAGCCATGCGAAGCCGAACACGCCGATCGGCTTGCCCAGGAGCAGGCCTGCCGCCACACCGGCCGTCACCGGCGCGGTCAGCGCGCCGGGAGGGAGGGCCAGAATCGGAACGCCTGCATTGGCGAGAGCGAATAGCGGGATGATGAGGAAATTGACCGGCTTGTGCAGGGCATGTTCCAGCCGATGAAGCGGACTGTCCGCATCACCGTCCGATCGGGCTGGCGTCCGGTCTATGGGAATGGTCATCGCCAGCAGCACGCCTGCCACCGTTGCATGGATGCCGGATCGATAGATGAACAGCCACAGGATCAGGCCAGCCAGGAGATAAAGGGTCAGCCGCCGGACGTGCATGCGGTTCATCGCCACAAGCAGCCCGAAGATCAGCCCCGCCGCCAAAAGATCGGTCGCCGAAATGTCGGCCGTGTAGAAAAGGGCGATGATGATGACCGCGCCAAGATCATCGATGATGGCCAGCGCCGCGAGGAATATGCGCAGCGACGCGGGCACGCGGCTGCCGAGCAGCGACATGACCCCCAGAGCGAAGGCGATGTCAGTCGCCGCCGGTATTGCCCAGCCGCGTGCCGTTTCGCCCATGTTGAAGACGAAGAACAACAGCGCTGGCACCGCCATGCCGCCCAGCGCGGCGAAGCCAGGCAATATCCGGCGCGGCCAGGACGAAAGCTGGCCGTCGAGCAGTTCGCGCTTGATCTCCAGCCCGACCAACAGAAAGAAGGCCGCCATCAGGGCATCGTTGATCCAGTGGAGCAACGACAAAGGCCCGAGATGCGCTTCAAGCAGCGCCTCATAGCTGGCAGCCAGGGGGGAATTGGCCAGGACCAGCGCCGCTGCGGCAACCGCCATCAAAATCAGACCGGCCGAGGATTGGCCATGGACGAACTGGCGAAAGGCGCTGGGCGACAACAGGCGCGAGAGGGCCATGCAAACTCCTTGGGCACGGATCGAGCACCGGCGGCCCGACCGGTGCGACATGCCTGCCCGCCGCCCGCGCCGGACACCCGCTCGGACTATTGCAGCGCGGTTTGGCGACCGCAACCTCCTGTCGCGCAAAAAGAGGGTGACCCAGGTTTCGTCTCTGTTGCAATTCGCCCGCCTGTGGCATCACCCCTTCTGAAAGCGTCGCTGCGGATCAGCGACATATGTGGGAGATACGGGATGAAGATGCGCGGCGCGTTCCTATTCGGCGGCATGGTCCTGCCGCTTGCCCTTCTGTCCTGTGCGACGGCATCGGCGCAAACGGCTGGCTCGGCAGAAGAAAGTGCCAAGGGATTTACGAGCAGCGCTGAAGTCAAGGCGCAGATATCCGCCATGCTTTCCGATATGAAACCCGATCAGGGCTTCATGTGGCGACCGCTCGTTCGTGACGGCGCGACGGTTGCTGCGATCGAAATATGGAAGAAACCGGGTCGACCTGCGGTCCATCCAGCGGAAACCGAATATGCCACCGTGCTGGAAGGAAGCGGCACGCTGATTTCAGGCGGCGCATTGGTCGATGCCACGACCAAAAGGCCGGGTCTGGTAGAGGGGAGCCGGATCGAGGGCGGCGCTACCCGCCTCCTGGGCCCCGGGGACGTCATCCTGATCCCCGCCCGCGTCCCGCATTGGTTCGGCGTCAATGGAGAGAGGTTGATCCTCTTGGGCACCAAGATACGCGCTGGTAAGTAGATCATTCTCACGACGAGAGATTCTCAGCATATCGGCGGATCGGTGGAAGGCTTCATCCGGCCTAACACAGCTTTATCAACAGTTCATAAGGTGCTAGTCTCCTTCTCTATGGAGGATCGATCATGATCAGCGCGGATCTCGGTAAGCAGCTTGAGAATTTCGTCACCAGCCTCGTTGAGACGGGGCGCTATAATTCCAAAAGCGAGGTTCTGCGTGAAGGTGTTCGCCTGATCCACGACCGGGAGACTCGCCTGGCTGCGCTGGATGCGTCGATAAGCCGGGGCCTTGCAGATGCGGATTCGGGGCGCACGACGCCCGCCGATCAGCTGTTCGATCGCCTAAAGGCCAAATATTGCGCCACGGGTGCAACCAACGAATGATCATCCATTTTTCGGTGGAAGCCGAATATGATCTTGAGAGGATTGGCGATTATATTGCGCGGGACAGTCCTGCGCGGGCCCTCAGCTTCCTGCAAGAATTGGAGGAAAAATGCTTGGGATTGGCCCAGATGCCGGAACGCTTCCCGCTGGTGCCGCGCTACGAGGCGGCTGGCGTCAGGCGGCGGGGTCACGGAGATTATCTGATCTTCTATCGGATCGAAGCCGAGAAACTCGTCATCCTCCACATTCTACACGGCGCCCAGGATTATAACGCGATCCTTTTCCCCTCTTGATCGCGTAGAGGCGCTACGCTCCGTGCGAGCCTCATTTTTGCAGCCCGCGGCGGACAGCGGCCGCCTCGTCGCCGCGCGAATCGTGGAGGGAGCTGGGCAGATGCGGCCTGTGGAGGCACCCGAGGTGTTGAACGACGCGACCGCCGAGTGGCTCGCCAGCTAGCCTTCGCCTGTCATGGATCAGGCCAGTGGGCGGTCGTCTTCGAGCAGTTCGGCGGTCCGCAACAGAAGAGACGTTGCGCGCCGCTCCAGTTCCGCATCCGCTCGGACCAGCGGCATCGCAATGCCGAAGGCGCCGACGACCTTACCGCCAATCGTCACCGCCCGGCCCAGGCCACGTATACCGGGCGTATATTCCTCGTGGGTCCGGGCTATTCCAGAGCGGCGGATTTCGGCAATCTCCTCCCGCAGCTCGGGCTCGGTGGAGATGGTGGTAAGGGTGAAGACTTCGCGTTGCGTCGAGATGAAATAGAGATCCAGTTGGTCATCATCCATCGCGGCCAATATCGCCTTGCCCGCCGCAACAGCATGAAGCGGGGCTGACGATCCGATTTGGACCGCGTAACGCAGGGCCTGCTGGCTGCTTTCGGTCACCAGCGCTTCAAGTTCCCAGCCGCGTTGGACGAAGAAGGAGGCGGTTTCGTCCAGCTGGACATGTCAACGGCGGAGCAAAAGTCGGCCATTCGGCGGCGTAAAACCAGGCCATCGTGTTACATGCCGGGGGGAGTGGCGTGAGGGCGTAGCCCGAGGGCCACTCCCCCCGGCATTGGTGTAATTTTCAGGGTCTGGTTTTGGCCTTGCGGGCCCGGCTGTGCGCGAGGCGATAGCTTTCGCCGTTCATCTCGAGGATGCTGACGTGATGGGTCAGGCGATCGAGGAGCGCGCCTGTGAGACGCTCAGATCCGAAGGTTTCGGTC
>JACESO010000060.1 GCA_013911745.1 Sphingobium sp.
GCCGTCTATGCTGCGGTCGCGGGACTGTTGCTGGTGCAGACCATTATCGACCTCTGCTGGCTTCAACTCCCCCCCCATTTGGAATTGCAAGCCGCGCTCGTCACCTGTTCGGTGATCCTGCACATGATGACCGCGATCGGCGGCCTCCTGCTGGTCCATCATCTCTACGCCGCCTGGCCTTCGCGCGAGCGGGGTGGCGCGTCGCTGCTGCTTGGCGCGCTGGCGGCGATGTGGACCTACGACCTCATCCTTTACGCATTCGTCCATCTGGCCCCCGAGCGGGTGGGCGCGCTTTATGCCCTGCGCGGGCTGATGGCGGCGCTGATGGTGCCGGTGATCGCGATCGGTCTGCGCCGGGGCATGAGCGGCCGGTTGCAGCTGTCGCACTCCATCGCCTTCCAGTCGCTGTCCGCCGCCGCGGCCGGGCTTTATATTCTGGTGCTGTTGGCGCTCGCGGTCCTCATAGAACTGGTCGCCGGACCCTATGCACGGGCGATCGAGATCGGCGCCGTCTTCTTCACCGCCGTCACCGCCCTGGTGCTGCTGCCGACGCCCGCCCTGCGCGCCTTCTGGAAGGTGCAGGTGGCGAAACATTTCTTCCAGCATCGCTACGACTACCGGACCGAATGGATGCGCTTCATCGACACGATCGGACGGCCGGGCCAGGATGCCGCGCCGCTTGGCGAACGGGTGGCAAGGGCGGTGGCCGACATCACCGACAGCCCGGCCGCCTTGCTCCTGCTGCGCGACGACAAGGGCGCGCTCGCCCTTGAAACGCACTGGAACTGGACTGACGCGTCTTCGGGGGTGGAGCCCGTCTCCGCCGACGCTGCCGGGCAGATCGAACGCCATGCCGGAATCATCGACATCGCCCTCGTGCGGAACGAGTCCGATGCGCGCGATCTGCCGGCCTGGCTGCTCGCGGACCCGCGCGCCTGGGCGCTGGTGCCGCTCATCCACTATGACCGGCTGATCGGCGCGGTCCTGCTCGCCACCCCGGCGGTGGATCGCAGGCTCGACTGGGAGGATTTCGACATGCTGCGCGCGGCCGGCAGGCAGGCGGCGACCTATATCAGCGAATCGCTCGGCCAGCAGGCGCTGGGCGACGCGCAGCGCTTCGACGAATTCAACCGCCGCTTTGCCTTCATCGCCCATGACATCAAGAATCTGGTGAGCCAGCTGTCGCTCCTGTCCCGCAATGCCGAGCGGCACGCCGACAATCCCGATTTCCGCGCCGACATGGTGCTGACGCTACGGGAGTCGGTGGACAGGATGAACGACATGCTCGCCCGCCTGTCGCAGCATAACAAGGCCCGGCCGGAAGAACCGCGCCCGCTCGGCCTGCGCCCGCTGCTCGACCGGCTCGTCCATATCCGCGCCCGCCAGCACCCTCTGCGCGTCTCTGGCGACGCGCCCCCCGCCATGGCCGACCCCGCGCGCGTCGAGCAGATCGTGACGCACCTTGTCCAGAACGCGATCGAAGCCAGCGCATCGGACAGCCTGATCGAACTGCACCTATCCACCGACGCAACCCACGTCCTGCTCGACATCGTCGATCATGGCTGCGGCATGAGCGCCGACTATGTCCGCCGCGAGTTGTTCAAGCCCTTCTCCTCCAGCAAGGCCGGAGGGTTCGGTCTCGGCGCGTTCGAGGCGCGCAGCCTGGCGCAAGCCCTGGGCGGCAGTCTGACGGTCGAAAGTCAGCCGGGTGCGGGCAGCCGCTTCACCCTGCGCCTGCCCCTCGCGCCCCAGCAGACCCGACAGGAAAAGGCCGCCTGATGAGCGATACCCGCCCAAAATTGCTGATCGTCGAGGATGATCCGGGCCTCCAGCGGCAATTGCGCTGGGCCTATGAGGATTATCGGCTCTTCATCGCCGGCGACCGCGATGAAGCGATCGAGATGCTGCGTGCGGAGGCGCCCGATGTCGTCACGCTGGACCTCGGCCTGCCGCCCGATCGCGACGGCACGAGCGAAGGCTTCGCCACGCTGGCGGAGATATTGCGGATCAAGCCCGATACCAAGGTGATCGTCGCGTCGGGCCATGGCGCGCGGGAAAGCGCGCTCGATGCCATCGCGGGCGGGGCCTATGACTTCTACCAGAAGCCCGTCGACATCGACGAACTCGGCCTCATCGTGCGCCGCGCCTTCCACGTCCATGCGCTGGAGCGGGAAAATGCCCGCCTTGCCGAAACCGCGCCGGAGGACGGGCGCGTGCTGGGCCGGCTCATCACCGGCGCGCCCGAGATGATGAAGGTCGCCCGCACCATAGAGCGGGTGGCAAGCGCCAACGTCTCCGTCCTGCTGCTGGGCGCGAGCGGGACGGGCAAGGCGTTGCTGGCGCAGGGCCTGCACGACGCCAGCCCGCGACGCGACGGCCCCTTCGTCGCGATCAATTGCGCCGCCATCCCCGAAACCCTGCTGGAATCCGAACTGTTCGGCTATGAGGAGGGGGCCGTCGCCAGCGCGGCCAGGACGACGCCCGGCAAGATCGAGCAGGCGCAGGGCGGCACGCTCTTTCTCGACGAGGTGGGCGAAATCCCGCTCGCGCTTCAGGTCAAGCTGCTGCGGTTCCTGCAAGACCGGACGATCGAGCGCGTCGGCGGACGCGAGCCCGTCGCGGTGGACACCCGCATGGTCTGCGCCACCCACCAGGATCTCGACGCGATGATCGCGGGAGGCAGCTTCCGCGAGGATCTCTATTATCGCCTGGCTGAAATCGTGGTGCGCGTCCCCGCGCTGAAAGACCGTCCGGGCGACCCCGCGCTGCTCGCCCGCCATTTCCTGACTCGCTTCGCGCGCGACATGAATCCGCAGGTTAAGGGTCTCGCGCCCGACGCGCTCGCCGCGCTCGACGCCTGGGCCTGGCCCGGCAATGTCCGCGAGCTGGAAAACCGCATGAAACGCGCCGTCATCATGGCGGACGGAAAGCTGGTCACGGCCGCCGATCTCGATCTGGACGAGGACCGGATCGACGGCGGGGAAGCGGTGAACCTCAAGGCCGCGCGCGAAATGGCCGACCGCCGGGCCATCCGCCGCGCCATCGCCCGCACGGACGGCAACATCTCCGGCGCGGCCAAGATGCTGGGGATCAGCCGGCCGACGCTCTACGACCTGCTCAAACAGTATCAGATGCAGGGCTGATCCATGCGCCGGCCCCGCCTCTTCCTGATCGCCGGTGTCGCGGTATTGCTCCTCGCCCTCGCGGGTCTGTGGCAATGGCGCGCGCATGAACGGGACGGCAGCGCCGCGCTCGGACGTGGCCTTGCCGCACTCGACAAGGGTGATGCCCGCACCGCCCGCGTGGAGCTGATGAACGCCATCAAGGGTGCCCCCCGCAACGCGGAGGCGCGCGCCGCACAGGCCCGCGCCCTTGTCGAACTGGGCGACGGTCCCGGTGCGCAGGCCGAAGCGGAGCGCGCCCGCGCGCTCGGGCAGCCCGCTGGCCTCACCCGCGCCGTCATGGCGCAGGCGCTCCTGCTTCAGGGCGATGTGAAAGGCGCATTGAACGAAGCCCGCGCCGACGATGTCGCGCCGGCCTCCAGGGTCCACGCCAACCGCGTCGCCGCCCGCGCTCTGCTGGCGCTGGGCGACATGGACGGCGCGCAGGCGGCGCTGCGCCAGGCGCTGGCCGCCGCCCCTCGGGACGCGGAAAACTGGGTCGATCTCGGCCGTCTGTATAGGGCGACGGGGGATCAGGCCGGAGCCATCCAGGCGGCGGATCGCGCCGTCGCACTCGCGCCAGACGACGCCAAATCGCTGTCGTTTCGCGGCGAACTGACTCGCGCCCAATATGGCCTGACCGCCGCGTTGCCCTGGTTCGACCGGGCGCTTTCCGCCGACACGGACTCAGTCCCGACGCTGGAACAGTACGCCGCCACTTTGGCCGATGCCGGGCAGGCGAGCAGGGCGCTGGCCCTCAGCCGCCGCATCCTGGCGCTCGATCCCTCCAATCCACGCGCCTGGATGCTTCAGGCGGTGATCGCCGCGCGCGCCGGAAATGACGACCTTGCCCGCCGCCTGCTCGATCGCACCGGGGGACGGCTGGACGGCGAGCCGGCCACGCGCCTGCTGCGCGGCATCCTCCAGATGGAGGGCGGCAACGCGCTGCTCGCGGTCGAGGTTCTGGCGCCGCTTGTCGATACCCAGCCGGACAACGCCCGCGCCCGTATCCTGCTCGGCCGCGCCTATCTTCTGGCCGGGGACGCCGCCAGCGCAGCCACCACGCTCGCGCCGCTGGTCGCGCAGAGGGACGCCGATCCTTATGTGTTGACGCTTGCCGCCCGCGCGCAGGAAGCGCTGGACGATCCGCTCATGGCTGCGGACATGCTCGCTCGCGCCAGCTTCCCCCTGCGCGCTGCCACCGACGCAATCGCCAGTCCCCGCGACGCCGCGCTGGCGCAAACCCCGCCAGCGGGCGCGGCGACCGCCGCCGACAATATCCCCTATATCCGCGCTTTGCTCGGCACCGGCCGCCTTGGGGAAGCGCTGACCCGCGCGCAACTGCTGCAACAGGCCAATCCCGGCGCACCCGATGCCTGGCTGGTGCTGGGCGACGTGCTCGACGCCGCCGGCCGTCCGGTTGAAGCAGCGCGCGCTTATGAAGCCGCCGCCAATCTCCGCTTCGACCGCGCCGCCGCCCTCCGGCTAGCCGCAGCCTGGAGCCGTGCCGGCGATGCCGCCCGAGCCGCGCAGGTCGTGCGGCTCTATCTCGGCCAGAACCCGAGCGATCCCGATGCGCTGCGCCTCGCCGCTTCGGAAGCCGCATCGCGCGCCGACTGGCGCTCGGCCCTCCGCCTGCTGCTGGCGGCGCGCGCCCGGATCGGGGACACCGACGCGCTACTAATGGCGGACCTCGCCCGCGCGGCGATGGAAAGCGGCGACGGCACCGCCGCGCGCGCCTATGCCGCCCATGCCTATCGCCTGATGCCCGGCAATCCGGTGACGGCGGACATGCTGGGATGGGTGATGCTGCGGCGTGGAGAGAAAGGGCCGGCAACACTTGATCTACTTGAAAAGGCGGTCGCGCTCGCCCCGCAAGCGCCCGCCTTCCAGCTGCATCTGGGGCAGGCCTATGCCGCAGCCGGCGACAAGGCTCAGGCACGGCTTGCGCTTGGCCGCGCCATGGCGGTCGCCGGCTTTGAGGGTCGGCAAGAGGCGCAGGACGCGCTCGCCCGCCTCTAAAATTCAATCAGGCCTTGGCCATGTCCAGATCGGCGATCCGCAGGCCCAGCCGGCGCATCTGCGCCGCCACCGGAGGCCATACCGTCTCCAGGAACCGTTCCCGTTCCGCCTCGCGCAGCCGCCGCGTCGCGCCGTCGGCCACGAACATGCCGACGCCGCGCTTCACCACGACCAGCCCATCGTCCTGAAAACTCTGATAGGCCTTGGCGACGGTCAGCGGATTTGCGCCTTGCGCCGCCGCGAACGCCCGCACCGACGGCAGCAACTCGCCATCGGCAAATTCTCCGTCAAGGATGGATGCGGCAATGATCTCCCGCAGGCGGAGATAGACAGGTTTGGAGTCTTCGGCCATAGTGCAGCAGTGCCATAACACAGCGAGTCAGGTCAAGTTGTAAAATTGCGCTTTGACTTTTGTCCGAGTAATTATCTGTCCCAAGTCGATACTATAGCATCATAATCTGGCCGGGGTCGCTCTTCCTGCGGCCGGCCGGGCGTGCCGATGAAGACGAACCCCGCAATCGTCTCGCCGTCCTTGCCGAATGCAGCGCGAACATCCTCATTATAGCTGGGCCAGCCGGTCAGCCATCCGCCCGCGAACCCCAGCGCGTGGGTCGCGTTCAGCAGGTTCATGATCGCCGCGCCCACGGACAATTGCTGTTCCCACAGCGGGATCTTGCTGCCGGAAACGGGCGCGGAAAGCGCCACGACCAGCGTCGGGGCCTGATGCGCGAACTGGTGCATCGCTTCGATCTCCAGCCGCCCGGCGTCCGGCTTCTCCCGGCGATAGGCCGCCTCGAGCAGGTCGGCCAAAGCGGCGCGCCTGTCCTGCGGCACGATCACGAACCGCCATGGCGCCAGCTTCCCATGATCGGGCGTGCGCAGCGCCACTTCCAATATCTGCCGCAACTGGGCGTCGTCGGGGCCGGGCGCGATCAGGTCGCGGGGCTTGCCCGACCGGCGCGTTTGGAGGAGGGAGAGGGGGGTGGTGCGGTCGTTGAACATGGTCGCGACACATGGCGTTCACGTCGCTTAGACGCAAGGGCAGGCTGCCCTTTTGACAGGATGAACCTATCGGCTCTACGCTGCGCCCCATCGCACGGCCGCCGGGCATGGCAGGCCGGACAGGCATTATAAAAAGGGCGCCTAATGGCATCTTCGGACATGATGGCGGCCGGGCAGGGCAAGACCTGGCTCGGCCACCCGCGCGGGCTGTATCTGCTCTTCTTCGCGGAAATGTGGGAGCGTTTCTCCTATTACGGGATGCGCGCGATCCTGATCTTCTACCTGACCAAGCATTTCCTGTTCGGCGAGGACAAGGCCTACCTCCTCTACGGGGCCTACACTTCGCTGGTGTACATCACGCCGGTGATCGGCGGTTATCTGGCCGATCGTTTCCTCGGCCCGCGCAAGGCGGTGACGGCGGGCGGCGTGTCCATCGCCATCGGCCATTTCCTGATCGCGATCACCGAGGGGCCAGGGGGGCAGCAGCCCTTCTTCCTCAACGGCTTCTACCTCGCGCTCGCCAGCATCATCGTGGGCACCGGCTTCCTGAAGGCCAACGTCTCCGTGCTGGTGGGCGAGCTCTACCCCCGTGACGATCATCGCCGCGACCCGGCTTATTCGATCTTCTATATGGGCATCAACATGGGCGGGATGCTGGGCCCGATCGTCTGCGGCCTGCTGGGCGAACTGTGGGGCTGGAGCTGGGGCTTCGGCGCAGCGGGCGTCGGCATGCTGCTCGGCCTTGCCGGCTTCGTGTGGCTCAAGCCCTGGCTGCTGGGCAAGGGCGAGCCGCCCGCGCCGCAGCAACTGCGCCAGCGCACCGCCACCGGCCTCAACCGCGAATGGACCATCTATCTTGGCGCGGCGCTCGGCGTCGTCGCGATCTGGGGCGTCATCCGCTATGCCGAACTGCTGGGCTATGCGCTGCTCATCTTCTCGGCCCTCACGATCCTCTACATCGTCTGGCGCAGCGTGATGACGCTGCCCCGCGTCGATCGCGACCGCATGTTCGCCGCGCTGTTCCTGATCGCGCTCAACCCGCTCTTCTGGGGCCTGTTCGAGCAGACGGGCTCGTCGCTCAACATCTTTACCGACCGCAATGTCGACCGCGCCATCCTTGGCTGGGAAGTCCCAGCTTCGCTGTTCCAGTCGGTCAATTCCATCTTCATCATCCTGCTCGCGCCGCTCTTCGCCGTGCTCTGGACGATTCTCGACAAGCGACGGCTGGAACCGTCCTCGCCGGCCAAGTTCGGCATCGGCCTCATCCTGTGCGGCGCGGGCTTCCTGATCCTCGTCGCGGGTGCGGCCATGGCGGGGCAAAGCCTCACGCCCGTCATCTTCGTCTTCCTCATCTACCTGTTCCACACCATGGCCGAACTCTGCTTCTCGCCGGTGGGCCTGTCCGCCATGACGCGGCTGTCGGTGTCGTCGATGGTCGGCCTCGTCATGGGCACCTGGTTCCTCGCGATGGCGGCGGGCAACTTCATCGCCGGCCTTATCGCGCGCGCCACCGGCAGCGGGGAGGCGGGAAATGTCACTCAAGTCCTTGACGTTTATACGCAAATAGGCTGGTTCTCGGTCATAGTCGGGGGCGTGGTGCTGCTGCTGTCACCCTTCGTCACGCGCATGATGCATCTGGACAGCATCGGATTGGAGGAAAAGGCATGACAGGGGGCAACAGGGGCTTGATGCTGCTGATGGCGGCGTTGCTGGCGAGCGCCGCGACCCCGCTGGCGGCTAAGAAGGAAAAGGAAACGCCGCCTTCGCAAGGCTCGTCCGCCGAGCCGGAAAATCCCTATCCCTCCACCTACAAGCCCTATCCGGGCCGCCCCACCGTGCTGCGCGGCGCGACCATCTTCGATGGTGAAGGCGGCCGCATCGACAATGGCACTGTCTTCCTCTCGGACGGCAAGGTGACGGCGATCGGCGGCCCCGACACGCCGATCCCCGCCGATGTGCTGGTAATCGACGCACAGGGCAAATATGTTACCCCCGGCGTCATCGACATCCACAGCCATCTGGGCGACTATCCTTCGCCGGGCGTGGAGGCGCTGTCGGACGGCAACGAGGCGACCTCGCCCGTTACGCCGCACGTCTGGGCCGAGCACAGCATCTGGCCGCAGGACGCCGGCTTCACCCGGGCGCTCGCCAATGGCGGCGTCACCACGCTCCAGATCCTGCCGGGTTCCGCCAACCTTTTCGGCGGGCGCAGCGTGACGCTCAAGAACGTCCCCGCCCGCACCATGCAGGGCATGAAGTTCCCCGGCGCGCCGCAGGGCCTCAAGATGGCGTGCGGCGAAAACCCCAAGCGCGTCTATGGAGCCAAGGGCCGCGAGCCTTCCACCCGCATGGGCAACATGGCGGTCAACCGCCAGACCTGGATCAAGGCGCGCGAATATCAGAAGAAGCGCGCTGCGGGGAAGGATCAGACCCGCGACCTTGCCATGGAGACGCTGGCCGACACGCTGGAGGGCAAGATCCTCGTCCACAACCACTGCTATCGCGCGGACGAGATGGCGAACGTCATCGATATGAGCAAGGAGTTCGGCTACAAGGTCGCCGCCTTCCACCATGCCGTGGAAAGCTACAAGATCGCGGACCTACTGCGGGAAAACGGCATCTGCTCTGCCATGTGGGGCGACTGGTACGGCTTCAAGATGGAAGCCTATGACGGCATCAAGGAAAATATCCCGCTGGTCCACCGCGCCGGCGCCTGCGCCATCGTTCATAGCGACGATCAGGACGGCATCCAGCGCCTCAACCAGGAAGCGGCCAAGGCGCTGGGCGCGGGTCGCCGCATGGGCATCGACATATCGGACGAAACGGCATGGACCTGGCTCGCCATCAATCCGGCAAAGGCCATGGGCATCGCGGAGCGCACCGGCAGCCTGAAGGTCGGCAAGATGGCTGACGTCGTGCTGTGGAACGGCAACCCGTTCAGCACCTACACGCGGCCTGAAAAGGTCTGGATCGACGGCGCGCTGATGTTCGATAGCGCCAATCCGAAGATGCGGCCGGTGGTCGATTTCGAACTGGGCCAGATCGGATCGGGAGACGTGAAATGAAGAAAACTCTCTCCCTCATCCTCGCCGCATCGCTGGCGAGCGTGTCCGCCCCGGCTTTCGCCCAGTCCATCGCCATCATCAACGCCACGCTCGCCATCGGCGACGGGTCGGAGCCGATCAAGGGCGGCACGGTCGTCATAACCGCAGGCAAGGTCGTCGCCGCCGGCGCGGGGGTCGCTGTCCCGGCCGGCGCGAAGACGCTCGACGCCGGGGGCAAATGGGTGACGCCCGGCCTCGTTTCCGGCTTCTCGCGCGTGGGCCTAGCCGAAGTGCCGGCCGTGCGGGAGACGAACGACACCCGCGCCGCGCGCTCGCCCTTCTCGGCGGCGATCGACGTCGCACCCGCGATCAACCCGCTCGCCAATCCCATCGCCATCAGCCGCACCGCCGGCATCACCCGCGCCGTGGTCGCGCCCGCCGCCGCCGCCTCGATCTTCGCGGGGCAGGGCGCGGTCATAGACCTGGGCGCGGACATGAACCCGGTCACGAAGGCGCGCGCCTTCCAATATGTCGAAATGGGGGAGGAAGGATCGGCTGAGGCGGGCGGCAGCCGCGCGGCGATGATCCTGACCTTCCGCATGATGCTGAAACAGGCGCAGGATTATGCGAAGGCTCCGGCTGCCTATGATGGCAACAGCCGGGACGCGCTGCTCAACCGCGTCGACGCCGAAGCGCTGGTGCCCGTTGTCACTGGCGCCACCCCGCTGATGATCCATGCCGAAAGCGCGCGCGACATCCTCGCCGCGCTCGCCGTGCGACAGGAGTTTCCTGCACTCAAACTCATCCTCGCCGGCGCGACCGAGGGCTGGATGGTGGCGAGCCAGATTGCCGCTGCGAAAGTGCCGGTCATCACCGCCGGGCTTGAGGATCTGCCCTCCAGCTTCGAAAAGCTCGCCGCCACGCAGAGCAATGTCGGCCGGATGGTGAAGGCGGGCGTCACCGTCTCCATGGGAATGCTGACCGGCGACGACGCGCTGCAACTGCGCGCCGCGACGCAGCAGGCGGGTAACATGGTCGCACTGACGAAGGTGCCGGGCGCGACGGGCCTCAGCTGGGGACAGGCGCTGCGCACCATCACCTCTGCGCCTGCCGAGGCGATGGGTCTTGGCGACCGGTTCGGTTCGCTGAAGGCCGGGCGGGCCGGCGATGTCGTCCTGTGGGACGGCGATCCGCTGGAAATGACCTCGGCCCCGGTCGGTGTCTGGATCGACGGGGTGCAACAGCCGCTCGACAACCGCCAGACCCGCCTGCGCGACCGCTACGCCAACCCGGCCGAAGGCGCGCTGCCGAAGGCTTATGAATGGTGAGAGGAGAGGGGGCCAAGCCGCCCCCATCTGCAGCCGCTGATCCGTCCGATGCCTGTCCTATCCGGCCTCTCGGCGCTATGGCCGACACAGGGTCAAGGAACGGGAAGGACATCCCGGAAATGTCCAACATAGGACATTCAATGTCGCGTTCTGCGGGACATATGCGAAGTTAAGAGCCGGACATCCTATTTGTCGGTCGCGCCCCACAGGTCGCTGGCCTTCACATAGCCGCGCTGTCCGTGCACGTCGATCGCGCACCATCCCCCGCCGCAATCGGACAGCCGGCCCACCACGCCGCGCTCCGCCCGGAACAGCGCCCGCGCCCCGTCGCTGGCGGATTCGCGCATCGGCGCTTCGCCCACCCGGACGATCGCGGTCGCCGTGTCGCTCAGCAGGCGGACATGCATCCATCCCTGCACCCCGTCGGGATCTTCGACCTTGCGCCACTGGCCCAGCACCTGCACCACCTTCACCGGCAGGTCGCGGCGGCGATAGACCCAGTTGGACGGGTAATCCAGGCTCGGCCCCACGCGCATCCGCGCCTCGTCCTGCGATATCGACGCCCAATAAGGGGTCGGCTTCGCCGGAGCCGCCATTGCCGCGCCGGCCGCAGCCATCAGTCCCAGTGCGGCCACGCCTGCCCATATCCGCTTCATGCGCACCTTGTCGCCGCTGTCCGTCATACCGCCGTCCATAGCGCCTCCCGCCGGGCCGCGACAGTCTTTCCATGCGCCGCCGCGCCATATCCGCTTGACCCGTGCCACGCCGGGGAATAGCGGCGGGGCATGGCCCCTCAATCGCGCCCCGCCAAGCCGCGCGTCATCGTCACGCGCCGCCTGCCTCCCAATGTGGAAGCGCGCATGGCGCAACTGTTCGACGCCAGCTTCAACGTGGGCGATGCGCCGATGAGCCGGGCGGAACTGGCCCGCGCCATGAGCCGGTGCGACGTGCTGGTGCCCACCATCACCGACCAGATCGACGCCGCGCTGATCGACGGCGCGTCCGACCGCCTGCAACTCATCGCCAGCTTCGGCAGCGGCGTCGACCATGTCGATCTTGCCGCTGCCCGGCGGAAAGGGATCATCGTCACCAACACGCCCGGCGTCCTGACGGAGGATACGGCCGACATGACGATGGCGCTGATCCTGTCTGTGCCGCGTCGCCTGGCGGAGGGTGAGAAGCTGGTGCGCGCCGGCGAATGGCGCGGCTGGAGCCCGTCCATCATGCTCGGCCACCGCATCGGCGGCAAGCGGCTGGGGATCATCGGCATGGGCCGCATCGGTCGCGCCGTCGCCCGCCGCGCCCGCGCCTTCGGCCTGTCCATCGCCTATCACAACCGCAACCGGCTGCCTTTCGAAGTGGAGCAGGAACTGGAAGCGCAATGGCATGGCGACGTGGACGGCCTGCTGGCCGAAAGCGACATATTGTCCATCCATTGCCCGCTCAACGCCGACAGCCGCGCGCTGATCGACGAACGGCGCATCGGGCTGATGCGCCCCGACGCCTATCTCATCAACACGTCCCGCGCGGAAATCACCGATGAGCGCGCCCTCGTCGCCGCGCTGGAGGAAGGGCGGCTCGCCGGTGCGGGGCTGGACGTCTATACCCACGAACCGGCGGTCGATCCGCGCCTGCTGGCGCTGCCCAATGTCGTGCTGCTGCCGCATATGGGCTCCGCGACGTTCGAGGGGCGAGACGCGACCGGCGCGCGCGTCATCGCCAATATCCGTACCTGGGTCGATGGCCACCGCCCGCCCAACCAGGTGCTCGAAGGCTGGGTCTGATCCGTTGCGCGGCTGGAACATCGCTCCGGCCCGTCCGTTGGCGACACATCTGCTCCACGGAAGGACTTTCCCATGATCAAGCTCGCGATCATCTCGCTCGTCATCGCGGCCGTGCTGGCATTGCTCGGCTTCGGCGGCGCGGCCGGCACCTTCGTCGGCATCGCCAAGATTCTCTTCTTCATCGCCCTGGCGGTCTTCGTCCTGTTCCTGGTGCTGGGCATCCTGGCGGGCAAGGGCGTCAAGGACGCGATCGACTGACGCCCATGGAAATCGGTGCTGGAGTGGACGAGACCGGCAGGCTGCTGCGTGATGAGGCCGGCTTCCTGCTCCAGCGCGATTCCGGCGGCAGCTACCGGTTGGTGCTGCTGCGCGTGCCGGTCGATCATGTCGAAAAGCGGGTGCGGGTGAGGGGCTTCTACGCCGGGGACGGCATCGTGGAGGCGGACGGCGTGGCGCCCGCCTGATCCTCTTGCCAAACGAGCCGCAACGCGCGAACCATTGCGTCCATGCGTAAGATTCTGTCTCTCCTCGTCGCCGTCGCCATCCCCGCACTGGCGCAGGCCCAAAGCCCGCAGGGCGACCTCGCTAAAATCATCGACGACCATTGGGCCTGGTATCTCTCCACCCATCCCGTCGAGGCCACGGCCAGGGGGGTGCGCACCTATGACGATCGCATCGGCGACATGTCGCTTGCCGCCCGCGACGCGCAGATCAAGGCGGAGCAGGGTTTCGCCGCCCGGCTGGAGGCGGTCGCGACCGATGGCCTCACGCCTGCCGACCGTGTGAACCGCGACGTGCTGCTCTGGATGCTGCGCGAGGATATCGACGGCGACCGGCACCAGGCCGAGCGGCTCATGCTCTTCACCACCTATTATGGCTGGCATCAGGGCTTTTCCGGCATGGCGGACGGGCTGCCCTTCTACAATCGCGCCGATTATGACAGCTATTTGAAGCGCCTCGCCCTTTATCCCAAGATGAACGGCGACGCGCTCGCCATCACGCGGCAGGCGATCGACGGCGGCTATGTCCAGCCCTGCTCCGTGCTGAAAAACTATGCATCGACGATCAGCGGCATCGTCGATGGCAAGCCGGAGGACACGCGCTTCTACGACCCCTTCAAGCGCGCCAGGCCTCGCGACATCAGCGACGCCGACTGGTTCGCGATGCAGGCGCGCGCCGTCACGCTGATCCGCGACGTCCTGACGCCCGAATATCGCAAGTGGCACGACCTTTTCGTCACCGACTATCTGCCCCATTGCCGCAAGAGTGACAGCGCCTCCGCTCTGCCCGGCGGCGCGGCCTGGTATGCGGCGCGGGTGAAGGCGCACACCACCACGGACCTGACGCCGGACCAGATCCACCAGATCGGTCTCGATGAAGTCGCCCGCATCGCCAAGCGCATGGACGAGATCGCGGCGAAAGCCGGCTATCCCAGCCGTGCCGCCTACATCCAGCATCTGCGCACCGATCCGTCCTTCTATGCCAAAACGCCGGAGGAACTGCTGCGCGTCGCAGCGCGGCAGGCCAAGTCGATCGATGGCCTGCTGCCCCGCTATTTTGGCACGCTTCCGCGCCTGCCCTATGGGCTGAAAGCCATTCCGGCGGCGGAAGCGGAAGGGACGACCACCGCCTATTATATGCCCGGTGCGCCCGAACGCGGCATATCCGGCACCTATTTCGTCAACACGTCGAAACTCGACCAGCGGCCCTTCTGGGAACTGCCCGCGCTCACCGCGCACGAGGCCGTGCCGGGCCACCACAACCAGATCGCGCTCCAGCAGGAACTGCCCCTGCCGCCCTTCCGCAAATATCTTGCCGGCTTCACCGCCTATGTCGAAGGCTGGGCGCTCTACACCGAATATCTGGGCGAGGAGATGGGCCTCTATGACACGCCCGAAAAGATGATGGGTCGCCTGTCCTACGAGATGTGGCGCGCCTGCCGCCTGGTGGTCGACACCGGCATTCACGCGAAGGGCTGGGACAAGGCGAGGGCCGTCGCCGTCATGCGGGAGAAGAGCGCCCTGTCGGACGCGAACATCGATGCGGAGGTAAACCGCTACATCAGCTGGCCGGGCCAGGCGCTCGGCTACAAGCTGGGAGAGATCAAGATTCGCGAGCTGCGGACAAAGGCCGAAGCCGCATTGGGGCCAAAATTCGACCTGCGCCGTTTCCACGACGCCGTGCTGGCGCAGGGTGCAGTTCCGCTGACGGTGCTGGAAAGCCAGATCGACGGCTGGATCGTGGCGGAGCGGGCGCGGTAATCAGGCGATCGGCAAGCGATCCCGCAACTGGGCCCGCGTGGGGCCGGTCACGCTCCATCCCCGATAACCCAGGTCGATCGGCAGCGCGGTTTCGCAGCAGGCGCATTCCGCCATGATGCGCCCCACCAGCCATTGTCGCTCGCCGCAGGTGGGGCAGGGGATGGCCCGGCCGGGCCGGTAGGACAGCATCGGCGCGTACGCCTCCGCCGAAGAAGCCGATATGGTCAGCGTCATGGGCATGTCCCCCTCGTTACATGCGCCAAACGTCCCGACACGAAAATGTTTCCGTCTTGGTAGCGCTACCGGGCGGAAATCCCTCACGGCGGCGGAAACAGGCCCTTTTGTCCATTTGACTTGGCCCTCTCAATCTGTATGGCACCGCAGCATCGGGACATACCTGCTTCGACCAGTGGTTGGGGCGCTTTGCCCGCCACCTTGCCTCAACCGGCGAGCTTCTGGTGGAATCGCGTCATCCGCTGGCCGGGCCATGCGAGGAGACGCACATCTTATGACCGCCATCGGACAGGACACTCTGGGCACGCGCGACACGCTGAACGTCGGCGGCAAGGACATCGCCTATTATTCGCTGAACAAGGCAGCCGCCAAGCTGGGCGACGTATCCCGCCTGCCTTTCTCGATGAAGGTACTGCTCGAAAACCTGCTCCGGTTCGAGGATGGCGTCACCGTCACCACCGACGACATCCAGGCGATCGTCGATTGGGCGAACGACCGGGGCAAGTCCGAGCGTGAAATCCAGTATCGCCCCGCGCGCGTGCTGCTGCAGGACTTTACCGGCGTTCCCTGCGTCGTCGACCTTGCCGCCATGCGCGACGCGATGAACGCGCTGGGCGCCGACGCCGGCAAGATCAACCCGCAGGTTCCCGTCCACCTCGTCATCGACCACTCGGTCATGGTCGATGAATTTGGCACGCCCAAGGCGTTCGAGCAGAATGTGGAGATCGAATATCAGCGCAACATGGAGCGCTACGACTTCCTCAAATGGGGCAGCAAGAGCCTCGCCAATTTCTACGCCGTGCCCCCCGGCACCGGCATCTGCCATCAGGTGAACCTCGAAAATATCGCGCAGGCCGTCTGGTCGAGCGAAGACGCCAGCGGTGCGCTGGTCGCCTATCCCGACACCTGCGTCGGCACCGACAGCCACACCACGATGATCAACGGTCTCGGCGTCCTTGGCTGGGGCGTTGGCGGGATCGAGGCGGAAGCGGCCATGCTCGGCCAGCCCGTCTCCATGCTCATCCCCGAAGTCGTCGGCTTCCGCTTCACCGGCGAACTCAAGGAAGGCGTGACCGCGACCGACCTCGTCCTCACCTGCACCCAGATGCTGCGTGCGCGCGGCGTCGTGGGCCGTTTCGTCGAATATTTCGGCCCCGGCCTCGCCAGCCTGTCGCTGGCCGATCGCGCCACCCTCGCCAACATGGCGCCCGAATATGGCGCGACCTGCGGCTTCTTCGGCATCGACGACAAGACGCTCGACTATATGCGCCTCACCGGCCGCACCGAGGAGAATATCGCGCTGGTCGAAGCCTACGCGAAGGAGCAGGGCTTCTGGATCGACCCGGCGGTCGAACCCGTCTTCACCGACACGCTCGAACTCGACCTCGCAACCGTCGTCCCCAGCCTCGCCGGCCCCAAGCGCCCGCAGGATCGCGTCGCGCTGCCGGAAGTCGATGACGTGTTCAACGCCGACATGGAAAAGACCTATAAGAAGGCGCAGCAGCGCGTTCCGGTCGAAGGCAAGGATTTCGACATCGGCGACGGCGACGTCACTATCGCCGCGATCACCAGCTGCACCAACACGTCGAACCCCGGCGTCCTCGTCGCCGCCGGCCTCGTCGCCAAGAAGGCGAACGAGCTGGGCCTCAAGCCCAAGCCCTGGGTCAAGACCAGCCTCGCGCCGGGCAGTCAGGTCGTCACCGACTATCTGGAAAAGGCGGGGCTCCAGAGCCATCTCGACGCCATCGGCTTCAACCTCGTCGGTTATGGCTGCACCACCTGCATCGGCAACTCCGGCCCGCTCGCTGAACCGATCAGCAAGGCAATCAACGACAATGGCCTCGTCGCCGCCGCCGTGATCTCCGGCAACCGCAATTTCGAAGGGCGCGTGTCGCCTGACGTGCGCGCCAATTTCCTCGCCTCGCCGCCGCTGGTCGTCGCCTATGCGCTCAAGGGCACGGTGATCGAGGATTTCATCACCACCCCTATCGGCACCAGCAAGGACGGCGACGCCGTCTATCTCCGCGACATCTGGCCGACCAATGACGAAGTCGCGACCACCATGGCGGGCTGCATGGATCGCGGCATGTTCCAGGCGCGCTACGCCAATGTCTACAAGGGCGACGCCCACTGGCAGGCGATCGAGGTGACCGGTTCGGACACCTACACCTGGCGCGCCGGTTCGACCTACGTCGCCAACCCGCCCTATTTCGAGGGGCTGAGCATGACCCCGGCGCCCGTCACCGACATCGTGGGCGCCAAGCCGCTCGCCATCTTCGGCGATTCGATCACCACCGACCACATCTCCCCGGCCGGCTCGATCAAGGCGGACAGCCCGGCGGGCAAGTGGCTGCAGGAGCATCAGGTCAGCAAGGCCGACTTCAACAGCTATGGCGCGCGCCGCGGCCATCATGAAGTGATGATGCGCGGCACCTTCGCCAATATCCGCATCAAGAACCAGATGCTCGACAGCGTCGAAGGCGGCCTGACGCTCTACAAGGGCGAAATCATGCCGATCTACGACGCTGCGATGGCGCACAAGGCGGACGGCACGCCGCTCGTCGTCATCGGCGGCAAGGAATATGGCACCGGCTCCTCGCGCGACTGGGC
>JACESO010000061.1 GCA_013911745.1 Sphingobium sp.
GGCCTATCGACTTGCCGTGCAGTTCGTAGACGCCGCCACCCTCAGCCCTCAGCGGATCACGCTTCAGGACGGGAAGACGATCGACCTCAAACTTCCTGCCGGCGTCGAAACCGGCACCCAGATGCGCCTCACCGGCAAGGGCCAGCCGGGGCCAGGCGGCGCGGGCGACGCCATTGTCACCATCGAGGTCAAGCCGCATCCCTTCTTCACGCGGGACGGCGACAATGTGCTGCTCGACCTCCCGATCACGCTCGACGAGGCGGTGAAGGGCGGCAAGGTCAAGGTGCCGACCGTCGATGGCCCGGTCATGCTGGGCGTGCCCGCCGGAACCTCATCCGGCAAGACGCTGCGCCTGCGCGGCAAGGGCTTTACGGGCAAGGACGGCGCGCGGGGCGACCAGCTCGTCACGCTCCAGATCGACGTGCCGGCGGATGATCCCGCGATCCGCTCGCTGGTCGAAAGCTGGCAGGATAGCCGGGCGGTGCGCGCCCATCTGGGCGTCTGATGCGTTAGGGCCGGCGAATGCCGATGCCGTCTCCCCTCTCGCCCGAACAGCGCCGCCGCATGGCGCAGGATGCGCGGTCACGCTGGCATCGCCAGATCGACCGCGTCCGTCCGGGCTCGCATTTCTTCGAGGTGCTGAAACGGGTCGCGGTCGGCACCTACAGCGACGGTTTCATCCACGCCGGCAATCTTGCCTATCTGTCGCTGATGACGCTCTTCCCCTTCTTCATCGTCGCGGCGGCGGTGGCGAGCATCTTCGGCCGGACGCAGGACGGGGTGCAGGCGGTGAACGCCTTCCTCCTTACCGTGCCGCGCGGCGTGGCCGACGTCATACGCCAGCCGATCAGCGATGTGCTGACTGCGCGCAGCGGCCCGCTGCTCTGGCTTGGTGGGCTCGTCGGCCTGTGGACCGTGGGCAGTCTCATCGAGACCGTCCGCGACATATTGCGCCGCGCCTATGGCACGAAGAGCACGAAGCCCTTCTGGCGCTATCGGCTGGGCGCGATCGGCATCACGCTCGCCAGCGTGTTCGCGGTGATGTTCGCCTTCTCGATGCAGGTCGTCATCACCGGCGTGGATCAGTTCCTTCACCAGATCCTGCCCTGGGCTGACGAGGCGATCACGCTGGTCGCCTCGGCGAAGCTGGTGCCGATGGCAATCCTGTGCATCGCAATGTGGTCTCTGTTCGTCGCGCTGACGCCCACTGCCTACAAGGACGCCCGCTTTCCCAAATGGCCCGGCGCGGTCGCGACGTCGCTGTGGTGGTACGCCACCACGCTGCTGCTGCCGCCCACCTTGTCCCTGCTGGGCGGCTATGGGCGGACCTATGGCAGTCTGGCCGGGGTCATGATCACGCTCATTTTTTTCTTTCTCGTCGGGCTTGGCGTGGTAATTGGCGCGGAATTGAACGCGGCGCTGGCGGAATTCCCCGAAGAGGACGACGCCGAAGCGAGAGAAGATCAGGGAAACGGAACGACGATATGACAGGCTTGATGGCAGGAAAGCGGGGCCTCATCATGGGGCTGGCCAACGACAAGTCGCTGGCCTGGGGCATCGCCAAGCAACTGCACGCACAAGGCGCCGAACTCGCCTTCTCCTACCAGGGCGAGGCGCTGGGCAAGCGGGTGAAGCCGCTGGCCGAGCAACTAGGGTCGGATTTCCTGATCGACTGCGACGTCACCGACATGGCCAAGCTGGACGCTGCCTTCGCAGAGATTGAGAGCCGCTGGGGCCGGCTCGACTTCCTGGTCCACGCCATCGGCTTTTCCGACAAGAATGAGCTGCGCGGCCTCTATGTCGACACCAGCCTCGACAATTTCCTGCTGACCATGAACGTGTCGGCCTACAGCTTCGTCGCCGTCACCAAGCGCGCCCGCGCGCTGATGCCCAATGGCGGCAGCATCCTGACGCTGTCCTACTATGGCGCGGAAAAAGTCATCCCCCATTACAACGTCATGGGCGTCGCCAAGGCGGCTCTCGAAACCAGCGTCAAATATCTGGCGATGGACCTTGGCCCGGAAAATATCCGCGTCAACGCCATTTCCGCTGGTCCCATCAAGACGCTGGCGGCGAGCGGCATCGGAGATTTCCGTTACATTCTCAAATGGAACGAGCTGAATTCGCCGCTGCGCCGGAACGTCACCATCGACGATGTGGGCGGCGCGGGTCTCTATCTGCTGTCGGACCTGTCGTCCGGCGTCACCGGCGAAATCCACCATGTGGACGCTGGTTACAACGTCATCGGCATGAAGGCCGAGGACGCGCCGGATATTGCACTGGATAGGTAGGGATCGGTGCCGACCGTCCTGCGCGAGGGCAATCTGCGCATCGTCATCTACACCGATGACCACCCTCCGCCCCTTGTCCATGTCTTTTGCGACGGTGAGACGAAGATCGCGCTGTTTGGGCCGCAGAACATGGCAGAAGTCGTGCGGATCTTAGGGGCGGACCGGCGTGAGAGTCGACGGGCGCTGCAAATCGTGCGAGAAAAGCGGGATTATCTGCTCGAGAAGTGGAACCGCATTCATGGGTGAACTGACCCAGGCCCAGTTTGAAGACGCTGTCAGGCGAGGCGCGCATGATCTTGCGATCAAGCCGCGCGCCCGCGCCGCGCGCTATGACCGGGACAGCGGTCGCATCGTCATCGACCTCGTCAGTGGAGCCACCTTCTCCTTCCCTGCCAACCTGGCGCAAGGTCTCGAACAGGCGAGCGCTGAACAACTGGAGGCGGTGGAAGTTGCCGGTGCGGGCTTCGGTCTGCATTGGGAGGAACTGGACGCCGATCTGACCGTCGAAGGTCTGTTGGCTGGTCGTTTCGGCAGCGCGCGCTATATGGCAGATCGATTCGGACAAGATTGGGATAGTGAAGCCGCGGAATGAGTTTCAACACCTTCGGTCGCGTCTTCCGCTTTTCCACCTGGGGTGAAAGCCATGGTCCCGCCATCGGGGCCGTGGTGGACGGCTGCCCACCGGGGCTGCCGCTGAGCGAAGACGACATCCAGCCCTGGCTGGACCTGCGCAAGCCCGGCACGTCCAAATTCACGACCCAGCGGCGCGAGCCCGACGAAGTGCGCATCCTCTCGGGCGTGTTCGAGGGGCGGACGACCGGCACGCCGATCAGCCTGATGATCGAGAATACCGACCAGCGGTCGAAGGATTATTCGGAGGTCGCCAAGGCCTATCGCCCCGGCCATGCCGACTATGCCTATGACGCCAAATATGGTTTCCGCGACTATCGCGGCGGCGGGCGGTCTTCGGCGCGCGAGACGGCCAGCCGGGTTGCGGCGGGCGCTGTGGCGCGGCTCGTTATCCCCGAAGTCGACATCTTCGCCTATGTGAGCGAGATCGGCGGCGACGCGGTCGACTATGCCAACTTCGATCCGTCGCAGATCGGGGAGAACCCCTTCTTCTGCCCGGACGCAGAGGCCGCGAAGCGCTGGGAGGCATTGGTCGACGCGGCCCGCCTCGACGGCTCCTCGCTGGGGGCTGTCGTGGAGTGCGTGGCGTCGGGCGTGCCGGCCGGCTGGGGCGCGCCGCTCTATGCCAAGCTCGACAGCGAACTGGCGAGCGCGATGATGAGCATCAATGCGGTCAAGGGCGTGGAAATCGGCGACGGCTTCGCGGCGGCGCGCCTGCGTGGCGAGCAAAACGCCGATCCGATGCGACCCGGTAATGATGGTCCGATCTTCCTCGCCAACCATGCCGGCGGGATCGCGGGCGGCATCTCGACCGGGCAGCCGGTGAAGGTCCGCGTCGCCTTCAAGCCGACCAGCTCCATCCTGATCCCGGTCGAAACGGTGACTCGGGAAGGAGAAGCATCCGACATCATCACCAGGGGGCGGCACGACCCGTGCGTCGGCATTCGCGGCGTGCCGGTGGTCGAAGCGATGATGGCGCTGGTGCTGGCCGACCAGAAGCTGCTGCACCGCGCGCAATGCGGGGGCTGACACGCCGAACCGACGCGCGGGCGCGGTAAAAGCGCGAGACGACTCGGGCGCGTTACGCTAAGATGACATTCATCGCCCGCGGGTGGGCGAGCGGCAGAGCGTAAGCCTGGGGAGCGTCAGCATGCAACGCATGGTTTGACGGTCAAAGCGTCCCCTGACAGCCGCGACACGAGCCGGCCATCTCGCATGGCCGGCTCATTTCGTTTGGGCCGATGGCGGAATAAGGCAGGCCATTGGCTGGCGCGCGGCCCTGTCGCCGGCGCGAGAGGGCGGGCATCTCCGCTGCAGACGCCAACAGGATATGCCCGATGACCAGCCCGCACGCGACCTCCCTTCCCTTCACGCAGGTCGACGCCTTCGCCGACGCCCCCTTCGCCGGCAACCCTGCCGCCGTCATGCCGCTCGACGCGTGGCTGGACGATGCCACGCTTCAGGCGATCGCGGCGGAAAACAACCTGTCCGAAACCGCCTTTACCGTGCCCACGCCCGACGATCCGGAGGCCGACTATGCCCTGCGCTGGTTCACGCCGACGGTGGAGGTGAAGCTGTGCGGCCATGCGACGCTGGCGAGCGCGCATGTGTTGATGGTGGGGGACGCGGTGCGGTTTCGTACGCGCCATGCCGGCGTGCTGACGGTCCGCCGCGATGGAGAGGGCTATGCCATGTCGCTTCCGGCGTGGACGATGGAGGAGAGGCCGCTGCCCCACCTGGCGGCGGGGCTGGGCGGCGCGCCTGTCGCCTCCTTCTGGCGCGACGGCGGCTACGCCTTCTTTCTCTTCCCCGACGAAGCGGCGATCCGCGCGCTCGATCCCGACTTCGCCACGCTGAAGGGGCATGGCGACGTGATGCTGATCGCGACCGCGCCGGGCGACGACAGCGACTTTGTCAGCCGCGTCTTCGTGCCCGGCGGCGGGGTGGACGAAGACCCGGTGTGCGGCTCCGCCCATTGCCTGATGACGCCTTTCTGGGCGGAGCGGCTGGGACGTACGTCGCTGCGTGCGCATCAGGTTTCGGCGCGGGGCGGGCGGATCGGTTGCCTGCTGGACGGGGATCGTGTGGTGCTCACCGGACCGTGCCGCACCGTGATAGAGGGGCGGTTCTTCCTCTAACCGGGGAACAGGCCCACCAGCTTCGCCAGCGCCGTGCGCACCGCACGGCGCTGCTCCTTCTCAGGCGACATGCCGATCCGCACGACCGTCAGCCGCTGCGACGGGGATACCAGAATATATTGCCCGTTATGCCCGACGCAGCCGAACAGGCTCTGCGGCGCCTGTCCCGGCATCAGCGCGCTTTCCGCGCTCTCGCGATTGAGCCAGATGTGCAGGCCATAGGCCGCGTTGCGGCGTGACGGCGTGGTCATCAGGTCGATCCATTTTTCCGGCAGGATCTGATGGCCGGTCGGCCCTTTGCCCCGGCGGCGCAGCAGTTCGCCGAACCGGCCATAATCGCGCGCGGTCATGTGCAGGATGCTGCCGCCGATCATCGTGCCCGCCGCGTCATATTCGGGCGTCAGGCTGGGCAGCTTGCCCGGCGCCTTCAAGCGCCCGTCGATGAAGGTCTGCATCGCCCGCCGCCGCGTGTCCGGATCGGTGCTGTTGGTCAGCATCCGGGTCATGAGGTCGGACAGGATCATGGTGCTGGCGGTCGAATAGACGAATGCGCTGCCCGGCGCGTGGGCCAGCGGCTTGGCCTTGGCATAGCCGGCCATGTCCGGCGCGCCGTCCATGAACAGCATCCGCACCGTGTCGCCCTCCGTCACTGGCTCGCCATCCTCCATATGGTCGAGGCCCGACGTCATGGTCAGCAACTGGCGCAGGGTGATGGCGCCGCGCGGGTCGCCGGGCTGCCGCCAGGCATCGACCGGAACCGGCGCGTCCAGCGCCAGCCGCCCGTCCGCGACCATCAGCCCCACCAGCACCGCCGTCACGCTCTTCGCCATGGACCAGGACATGAGCTTCGTGTCGGGGCCGAAGCCCGGCGCGTAGCGTTCCGCCACGATCTCCCCGTCGCGCATCACCAGCAGCGCGCGGGTCTGCCCCATCGCGTCATCCTCGAACAACGGATCGATCGCGCCGCGCAGCGCGCTCTCGCTCACCACCGCATCGTCCGCCACGCGGTAAAGCGGCACCGGCTCCTGCTGCGCGCGCACCGCCAGCGTGCCTGCCGCGACGGTCGCGATCAGGGCCGCGCCGATACCAAGGCGCTTTACGATTCGGCTGTCGATCTGCATAAGCCGGCGGCTTGTATAGCATAGCAGGAAACAGCGCCATGACGGCGAAACGCAAATGGTGGATCGGCGGGGGGCTGCTCGCCCTCATCCTGTTCGGGCTGCTCGCCTGCGCGGGACCGACGCTCAACGCGCGCGCGAAGCTGGGCACCGCCTATGGCGCGCGGATCGCCTGCTCCTGCCGCTATGTCGAAGGGCGAGAGATGGCGAGCTGCGCCGGCGACAAGGAACCGGGCATGGCGCTCGTGCGGTTGAAGGACTTGCCCGAAGAGCGCGCCGTCCGCGCCAGCGTCCCCCTGCTCGCCAGCCGCACCGCGCGGTTCAAGCCCGGCTGGGGCTGCCTGCTGGACCCGGCGGATTGACCTTGTGACACATCATGCCGACGCAGGGCGAGACGAGGCACGTGACTCGACTCGCCATCTCAGGCAATGACGCGCCGACGCGGCCTGCGACCCCAGCCTGCGCTGGCGTGACGACTGGGGCTGGCCCCACAGCGTGCCGCCCGCTAAGGCCCGCTCCATGCCGCGCGACATCCCTACGCTTCTCCACGACATATTCGGTTTCACCCGCTTCCGGGGCGTGCAGGAAGAGGTGGTCGGGCGCGTCATCGCGGGCCGGCCGACGCTCGCCATCATGCCGACGGGCGCCGGCAAGTCGCTCTGCTACCAGTTGCCCGCCGTCGCGCTCGACGGCTGCTGCGTCGTCGTCTCGCCGCTCATCGCGCTGATGCATGACCAGTTGCGCGCGGCGCAGGCGGTGGGCATCCGTGCCGCCAGCCTCACCAGCGTCGACGCCGACTGGCGCGAGACGCAGGACCGGTTGCGCAATGGCGACCTCGACCTTCTCTATGTCGCGCCGGAGCGGGCGAGCGGGGAGGGGTTCCGCAGCCTGCTCCGCTCCGCGAAGATCGCGCTCTTCGCCATCGACGAAGCGCATTGCGTATCCGAATGGGGACATGATTTCCGCCCCGACTACCGCCTGCTGCGGCCGCTGCTCGACGAATTTCCCGCCGTCCCCCGGCTGGCGCTCACCGCCACGGCCGACGCGCATACCCGCGCCGACATCCTGGTCCAGCTCGGCATCCCCGAAGACGGCCTCATCATCTCGGGTTTCAACCGGCCCAATATCCGCTACGCCGTGCACCCGCGCGACGGTCTTACCCGCCAGCTTGCCGACCTGCTCGTCGAGGAAAAGGGTCCGGGCGTCGTCTATGCCCAGACTCGCGCCGCGACCGAAAAGCTGGCCGAAACGCTGGGCCGTGCGGGCCGCCCGGTGCGCGCCTATCATGCCGGCATGGACCCGGCCCAGCGCGCCGCCAACCAGGCCGCCTTCATCGCCAGCGAGGATATGGTGATGGTCGCCACCGTCGCCTTCGGCATGGGGATCGACAAGCCCGACGTGCGCTTCGTCGCCCATGCCGGCCTGCCCAAGTCGATCGAGGGCTATTATCAGGAATCGGGCCGCGGGGGCCGCGACGGCGAACCGGCGGTCGCGCATCTCTTCTGGGGCGCGGAGGATTTCGCCCGCGCGCGGATGCGCATCGCGGAACTGGAACCCGCGCGCCAGCAGGGCGAACGCGCGCGGATAGCGGCATTGGGGGCGCTGGTCGAAACGGCGACCTGCCGCCGCGCTATCCTGCTGCGCCATTTCGGGGAAAACCCGCCGCCGACCTGCGGCAATTGCGACAATTGCCTCAATCCGCCCGCCAGCGCCGACGCGACCGAGACGGCGCGCAAATATCTCTCCGCCGTCTATCGCACCGGCCAGAGCTTCGGTGCGGGCCATATCGAAGCGGTGCTGACCGGCGCGCCGAACGACAAGGTGCGCGAGCGCGGGCATGATAAAATCTCCGTCCACGGCATCGTCATGGGCGATGAAGCCGCATTGCTGCGCCCGGTGCAACGCGCCCTGCTGGTGCGCGACGCGCTGGAGACGACCGAGCATGGCGGGCTGATGCTCGGTCCCAATGCCCGGCCGATCCTGCGCGGGGAGGAGGAGGTGCGCATCCTCTTGCCCCCCAAGCGCGAGCGGCGCGGGCGGAATGCGCGCAAGGGCGCGGACGCCAATCCGGTCGGTGATCCGCTGTTCGACGCCCTGCGCGCCTGCCGCCGCGAACTGGCGCAGGACCAGGGCGTGCCGCCCTATGTCATCTTCCACGATTCGACCCTGCGCGAAATGGCCGAGCAGCGCCCCTCCTCGATCCGTGAAATGAGCCATATCAGCGGCATCGGCCAGAAGAAGCTGGACGCCTATGGCGATGCCTTCCTGGCGGCGATCCGCCCGTTTCTCTGACGCAAATCGCTTGAAACCGTCGCCCCGCCGTCGCATGGCTCATGCCGAAAAAGGAGAAGCCGATGTTCCGCAAGCTCACCGACCATGTTCTCGTGTCCCCGCAGATCAGCGTCGAACAGGTGGCCGAAGCGAAGGCGCAGGGGGTGACGATCATCGTCAACAACCGTCCCGATGACGAGGAGCCGGGCCAGACCAACGGCGACGCGATCGAGGTGGCGGCGAAGGAAGCCGGCATTGCCTATGTCGCCGTGCCGGTGTCGCATGGCGGCTTTTCGCCCTGGCAGCTCGACGGCATGGCGCAGGCGCTGGAGCAGGCGGAAGGCGGGAAGATGCTCGCTTATTGCCGGTCGGGCACGCGCAGTACCCTGCTCTGGGCGCTGACCCGCGCGCGCGCCGGCGATCACCCTGACGTGCTGGCGGCGCAGGCGGCTGCGGCCGGATATGACATCAGCCCGGTGCGGCAGGTGATGGATACGCTGAAGCCGCAATAGCCGGAGGCCCGCCTTAAACCCGCCGGAACGGGAAGGGCGCGGCGGTCCGTTCATAGCTGTGCAGGTCCAGCGCGCGCGTGACCGGCGGCAGCGCGCGGTCGGGGCAGTCGCGCCGCTCGCACAAGGAGCAGGTCGGCCCGATGCCGGTGGCCTCGTCGCGCTCCACGTCGATGTCGTCGGCATGGACGATCCGCGCGGCATGCTTCGCCTCGCATCCCAGCGCGATCACCGATCCGGCACGCGCGGCTCCGCGCGGCAGGCCGATGCTCAGTGTCAGGAAGCGCCGGCCGTCCAGCGTCTCGATCAACTGCCGGCGCATCTCACCCGCGCCATGCGGTGCGTGCGCGTCCCAGCGCGGGCAGGTGCCGCCATAGCGCGCGAAGGGATAGGCCTCGCCATCGAACCGCTTGGACAGGATGCCCGCCCGGTCTAGCTTGACGAGGAAGAAGGGGATGCCCCGCGCCCCGGTGCGGTGCAGGCTGGTCAGCCGGTGCGCCACCTGCTCCGCCGACGCGCCGAACCGGTCGATCAGCAAGGGGATGTCGTACCGGCTCTGCTCGGCCGCCTGCCGGAACCGGTCATAGGGCATGACGAGGGCGGCGGCGGCATGGTTGGTCAGCGCGATCTGGATCAGGCGGCGGCTGTCCTCGTCCGGTGGCGCGGCGCGCGTGGCCTGCGCGGCGATCGCGTCGGCCAGTTCCTGCGCGCAGAGATGATAGGCGAGCGCGAACAGTCGCCCCGATGCGGAGAGCCGCTCGCTCAGCATCAGCCGCCGTCGGTGCATGTCGTAATGGCGCAGCGATCCGGCCATGATATCCGCCCGCATCACCTGCACCGCCATGCCGTGCCGGTCCTTCAGCCGCTGACGCAGCGCCGCTTGCAGCATGGCCGGGTCTTCGGGCAGATCCGTCGCGATCGCTTCGGCCGCCGCGTCGATGTCGGCGAAATGGTTGCCCGCCTTGGCGATCGTTTCGCGCAGCCAGTCGAGCGGCGCGACCAGCAGGGGTTGCGCGCTTCCCGCGACGGCGTCCCCCGGAATGCGGCGCAGGTCGGTCAGCGCGCGGTAGAAGCGGGCGATGGCCTCACCCACGCCGGGATAATTTTCCGCGACGTCCAGCACCTCGTCGCGCGCAATGCCGATGTCGCGGACCAGCGGGTCGGACAGGATTTCGCTGAGGTCGCCCGCGCTGCCGTCCGCCGGGCTGGCGGTGAAGTCGCGAATGTCTATGTCATAAGTGTTGGCGAGGCGCAGCAGCATCTGGGCGGTTAGCGGCCGCTGGTTGCGTTCCAGATGGTTGAGATAACCGGGCGACACGCCCAGTTCCTCCGCCATGCGCGTCTGGTTGAGGCCGAGTTCGCGCCGCAGCACGCGGAGCCTGGGGCCAAGATAAAGCTTGCGATCCGTCACGTCTGCCATTTGGTCATAATGTCATGAAGTGACATAATGACCAAATCAAATCATGACCGCGCCGCACTCATCGCCCTTTCGCATCGCGTCCAGCTGTCTACATCCTTGTCTCAGCACGAAGCAGGAAGGACCAAGCCATGACCACCGACACGATCCAGCGCCCCGAGCCAGCCCGGTCGCGGGCTGTCTTCTCGCAGGAGGATTTCGGCCTCATCCGCACCGCCATCGCCCATTATCTGCGCGAGGTGCAGGATCAGCCCGAATCCGTCAAATATGCCAATCTCTATCATCGCCTCGGCCGCGTGGCCTGACGATCCATAGTTAAGATAGGGAAGGGCGCGGCGGGCAACCGACCGCGCCCTATTCTCTGTCAGAAGAGCCGCGTCAGCCCGTAGAAGAGCGCGCCGATCGCGGCGGCGGCGGGCAGGGTAACGACCCAGGCGACGATGATGCTCGACGCGACGTTCCAGCGCACGGCCGACAGGCGGCGGGACGCGCCCACGCCCACGATCGCGCCGGTTATGGTGTGGGTGGTGGATACGGGCACCCCCAGATGCGTCGCCAGGAACAGCGTGATCGCCCCGCCCGTTTCCGCGCAGAAGCCCTGCGCCGGGGTCAGCCGCGTGATCTTCGATCCCATCGTGTGGACGATCTTCCACCCGCCCAGCAACGTGCCCAGCCCCATCGCCGCCTGGCAGCTGATGACGATCCAGAAGGGCACATGGAACTCGCCGCCCAGCATCCCCTGCGAATAAAGCAGCACCGCGATGATGCCCATCGTCTTCTGCGCGTCGTTGCCGCCATGGCCCAGCGAGTAGAGGGAGGCCGAGACCAGCTGGAGCTTGCGGAACACCCGGTCCGCGCCCTGCGGCGTAAAGCGGCGAAACAGCCAGCTGATGACCAGCACCAGCATCAGCGCCAGCAACAGGCCGATGGCGGGCGACACCACGATGGCCGCGCTGGTCATGAACACGCCGTTCCACACGACTGCCGATAGTCCCGCCTTCGATATGCCCGCGCCCAGCAGCCCGCCCACCAGCGCATGGCTGGACGAGGAGGGGATGCCCAGGCCCCAGGTGATGAGGTTCCAGCTGATCGCGCCCATCAGCGCGCCGAAGATCACCTGCGGGTCGATGATGGCCGCATCTACGATGCCCTTGCCCACCGTCGTCGCGACATGCAGGCCGAAGAAGAGGAAGGCGATGAAGTTGAAGAAGGCGGCCCAGGCGACGGCATATTGGGGCTTCAGCACCCGCGTCGACACGATGGTCGCGATCGAGTTCGCCGCATCATGCAGCCCGTTCAGGAAATCGAAGGCCAGCGCGACCGCGATCAGCGCGACCAGCAGGGGGAAAGCGATGGGGTCCATGAGGCTGGCGCGCGATCAGGCGTGGTCGATGACCAGGCCGGAAATCTCGTTGGCGACATCCTCGAAGCGGTCGGTCACCTTCTCCAGATGGCTGTAGATTTCGTTTCCGACGATGAAGTCCATGGGGTTGCCGGCGCGCGCCTTTGCATAGAGTGCCTTCAGCCCGGCCTCGTGCAGCAGGTCGGCATGGCCTTCCAGCTTCACCAGCCGCTCGGTCAGTTCATGCAGCCGGGTCGCGTTGAGGTTCAGCGATCGCAGCAGCGGCATCGCCTCCACCGTGATGCGCGCGCATTCCACGATCAGCGCGCTCATATCCTGCATCTGCGCCGGGAACTCCGTCGCCTCGAACAGGGCGATGGCCTTGGCCGTCTGGTTCATCTGGTCGATTGCGTCGTCCATCACGCCGATGAGGCCGGTGATGGCGCTGCGGTCGAACGGCGTCACGAAGATGCGGCGCACGTCCTGCAACACCTCGCGGATGATGTCGTCTGCGCGATGTTCCTCGTCGGAAATCGTCTTGATGTGCGCGGCCATGTCCGGCCCGCCCTTCAGCAGTTGCGCCAGCGCATCGGCGCCGGCGACCAGCGTCGCGGCATGATCCTCGAACTGCTCGAAGAATCGCCCCTGCTTGGGCATCAGCGCATGAAACCAGCGCAGCATTCCGGTCCTTTCCCTTTGCCATTCGCGGATCGCCAGCAGCGACCGGATGAACCAGCCCGGGTCCGCGGGCGGTTCCCGGAAGCCCGCGATGATGGACTGGAGGTCGGGCTCGTCCACCGCCTTGGCCGCATCGGCCACGGAAAACCAGCGCAGCTCCCTTTGTCCCTGCTCGGGCCATTGCGTCAGGTGGCGGGTGACTGCAAGCGGAAAAACCTCGACCGTCGCCTCGCGCGCTCCGCCGCTCCGCCGCCTCTTGTCGTACCGATAGCGGCCGAGTGGCGCCGGGCAGGCGACGCCGTGGATACCCGCCTCCTCGAACGCCTCCAGCTCGGCGGCGCGATGGCCGGCCAGCCCCTTGATGCGATTGCCCTTCGGGATCACCCAGCGCCGAGTGTCGCGCGACGTGATGAGCAATATCTGCATCGATCCGTCGGGAGCGGTGGTATAGGGCAGGGCAGCGATCTGGCGCATGGACCGATTGTAACCATAATGTCACAATCCGCAATGACCTCGGCCGATAATCTAGGCTATAGGCCGGGGGGGGCGCCGCCGCCCCGGCCCTCATATGATCAGAGCGAGAAGCGTGCCGTCACCCTTATGTCGCGCCCGGCCAGCGGCGCATAATCCTTGAGGAAGCTCGCATGACGCCGCGCTTCCACGTCGAAGATGTTGTTGGCCGACAGCATCAGCGTGGTGCGGTCGTTGCCCGGCAGCGGCTTGAAGGAGATCGACGCGTTGACCATCGTGTAGCCGTCGGTGGGCGTTTCGAAGTCGGTCACGCGATCCTGGTCGAACACATGCTCGACCTCCGCCCGCGCGGACAGGCGCGTGCCCTGCGCTTCCAGCCCGCCCAGCAGGCGCAGCGGCGGGATGCGCGGCGCGGGGCCGCTGCCCTTGATGGTCGCGCGCACATAGTCGGCGACGCCATCGACGTTGATCTTCGTCTCGCCGATCCGGGCCAGCGTGACCGACCCTTCCGCCTCGAACCCGTAATAGCGCGCGTCCGCCTGGGAAAAGGCGTAGCAGGGGAATTCCAGTTCCGCGCCGCCATTCACGCCCTGGCACACGCTGTCTGCGACGATGCTTTCGTAGATATAGCCGCTGAACCAGTTGTGATAGGCCGCCAGGCTGACGCTATAGCCCTCGCCCGATCCGCGCAGCGTGCCTTCCACGCCCCAGCTCTTTTCCTTGCTGAAGTCGGGATTCCCAAGTTCGAAGGCCTGCGTCCCGGCATGGTTGCCGCGCGCGAACAGTTCCTCCGCCGACGGCGCGCGTTCGCTGCGCGACAGGTTGAGGCCCACGCGCCAGCCCGGCACGATCGCCTGGCTGATCCCCAATGAACCCGAATAGGCATCGAAGCTGCGGCTGCGCCCATCGAAAAACAGGCTGTCGTCGGCATCGGCTTTCAGGTCGGTATGCTCGTAGCGCGCGCCCGCCTCCAGCCGGGTCGCGCCCAGGTCCAGCGACTGGAGCGTGAACAGGCCGATCTGGTCCGTGGTATTCTTGGGCAGGAACTTCTCCTCGCCGATTACCTGGAACCGGCGGGTGAAGAACTGCGTGCCGAACGCGCCGTCCCATCCGCCGCGCTTGGACTGCACGAACTCCAGCCGGCTTTCCATCGACTGGTTGAGGAAGGTCGTGCCGACCGCGCCGTCTTCCTCGATTTCCTGATGCTGATAATCGGCCCAGCCCGCGCGCAGGCGGATGCTGTCGAGGAAGCCGCCATTCACCGCCACTTCGCCGCGCAGATCGGCGCGGTCCTGCTTCATGCGCAGCCGCACCTGCTCGGCCTCGCCATCGGGATCCAGCGAGTAGCGGATCGGCACGCCGTAGAAATTGTCTGTGTGGGCAAAGGAGATGCCGAGGTTGCCGCCATCATCGATATAGGCCGCGCCCCCGGCCACTTCCCACACGCGCCCGGCGCTGTTGGGCAGCTTGCCGCGCAGGTTCGCCAGATCGCTGATGTCTGGATCGGCGCTGGCGGCCGCCTGTGCGCGCAGTGCGGGGGAAAGGATATAATTGCCCGTGTCCAGGTTGCCGGTCTTGGCGTAGCTGCCGTCCAGATGGACCACGAATTTCTCGGCGAGCGGAACCTCGATCTCGCCAGCGCCGCTGCGCTCGTTCGCGGCCGATCCGTAGTTGCCCAGCGCGTCGATATGGACCGCCTCGTCCGGCACACGGCGCGGGATGCGGCTGTCGATCACGTTGACGACGCCGCCGATGGCCGATGATCCATAGAGCAGCGCCGATGGGCCGCGCAGGATCTCGATGCGGTCGGCGGTCAGCGGGTTGATCGCGACCGCATGATCGACCGAGGTATTGGAAACGTCGAAACTGCCGATGCCGTCGGTCAGGATGCGCACCCGCTCGCCCTGGAAGCCGCGCAGGATGGGACGCGACGCATTGGGGCCGAAGGAGGTGGCGGACACGCCCGGCTGGCGCGCCAGCGTCTCGCCGATGCTGGGGCGCAGGTCGCGGGTCAACTCCTCACCGGCCAGGACAGACGTGCCCGACAGGATGTCCCCCTGCCGGCGGGGGATCAGCGCGGTGACGACGATGTCGACCTGCGGGTCATGATAGGCGCCGGCCTGACCAGCATCTTCGGGCGCGGCCTGCTGGGCGCGGGCGGCGACGGGCAGGGCGAGGGGGGCGGCGGACAGGGCAATCAGCGCGCAGCCGGCGCGCAACTTGAGGGTAGGGGACATGAAAGGCGACCATCCTTCGTGACTCAGGAAGATGAGACCCTGTATCAGGATGATATATTATCACAAGATCGTTTCGCCGCATTTCTGATGCAGTGCGGCAAAAAGGTCATAGTGCGCGCGCGGCCCGATCATCATGACGGACGAGCGCGCGCAGCCCGCCATTCGGCCGCATCAGCATGGGCCGCGCCGAGCGAATATGGTCGCCGCTGTTGAAAGGATGACGGCCTCTTGGGCTCAGCGATCGCGCCGGCCGAGCAAGCGCAGCCGCAGGGCATTGAGCTTGATGAAGCCCGCCGCGTCGCGCTGGTCGTAGGCGCCTGCGTCATCCTCGAATGTCACGACCTTCTCGCTATAGAGCGAGTAAGGCGACTTGCGGCCGACGACATAGACGCCGCCCTTGTACAGCTTCAGGCGGACGGTGCCGGTCACCTTCTCCTGGCTGTGGTCGATCGCCGCCTGCAGCATCTCGCGCTCGGGTGAGAACCAGAAGCCGTTATAGATCAGCTCGGCATAGCGGGGCGCGAGTTCGTCCTTGAGGTGCGCCGCGCCGCGATCCAGCGTCAGTTGCTCGATGCCGCGATGGGCGAGATGATAGATGGTGCCGCCCGGCGTCTCGTACATGCCGCGCGACTTCATGCCGACGAAGCGGTTCTCGACCAGGTCGAGCCGGCCGATGCCATGCTTGCGGCCATAATCGTTGAGCGTTTCGAGCAGGGTCGCGGGGCTCATGCCCACGCCGTTGATCGCAACGCCATCGCCGCGCTCGAAATCGATGGTGATATATTCGGGCGCGTCGGGCGCATCCTCCGGGTTCACCGTGCGCGAATAGACGAAGTCCGGGGTCTCTTCCCACGGATCTTCCAGCACTTTCCCCTCGGACGAGGTGTGCAGCATGTTGGCGTCGGTCGAGAAGGGCGCTTCGCCGCGCTTGTCGCGCGGGATCGGGATCTGATGCTGCTCGGCGAACTCGATCAGCTTGGTGCGGCTGGTCAAATCCCATTCGCGCCACGGCGCGATCACCTTGATGTCGGGGGCGAGGCCGTAATAGCCCAGCTCGAAGCGGACCTGGTCATTGCCCTTGCCGGTCGCGCCATGGCTCACGGCGTCCGCGCCGACCTGCCGCGCGATCTCGATCTGCCGCTTGGCGATCAGCGGACGGGCGATCGAGGTGCCGAGCAGATAAAGGCCTTCATAAAGCGCGTTCGAGCGCATCATCGGGAAGACATAATCCCGCACGAACTCCTCGCGCAGGTCGTCGATGAAGATATGCTCCTGCCGCACGCCCATCAGCTCCGCCTTGGCGCGGGCCGGCTCCAGCTCCTCGCCCTGGCCCAGGTCGGCGGTGAAGGTCACGACTTCGCACTGATAGGTCTGCTGCAGCCATTTCAGGATCACGCTGGTGTCGAGGCCGCCCGAAAAGGCGAGGACGATGCGGTTGATCTTGTCTGACATGGCGGGGGCGACTCTCTTCGAAAAACGGGCGCGATAGGACCGGCGCGCCGGTAACAGGCACGCGTCGAAAGCGCAACAAGCCGCATGGAGAAAGGGACGAGAGGCTGGCGAGCCTCCCGTCCCTCTCCTTCGATCAGAACAGCATCAGCGGGTGCGGGGCTTGAGGAAGCCCGGCGACGACGCGCCCTGCCCGCCGAAGCGGTAGACGGTCTGGCTGCGGTCCACCGGCGCGGAAGCGACAGGCTCCGCGTGGGTGGTCTGCGGCGCGGCCATGGGCGTTGCGGCCGCTTCCCGCTGCGCGATCAACTGGCGCGCACGACGCAGCCGCTTGGCGCGGGTGAGGAAGGGATTTTCGGCGCTCGGCGGCGCGGCCACCATGGCGTCGAGGTCGGCGTCGCCATGAGAATAGGCGACAGGGGTGGTGCGCGCCGGGCGTGCGACGGCGACGGCAGGGGCCGCAGCAGCGAACGATGGCATCGGCTCCGCTGCGACGGCCGGTTCATCATAAACCGCATCGACATCGTCACGGCGGCGACGGCGGGCGAGGGCGGCGCCGGCAATGCCGATCAGCAGCAACGCGCCGCCGCCGATGCCCCAGAGCATCGCATCATTGTTCGCGGCCGGGGCAGGGGTGGCGGTGGCGGGGGAGGAC
>JACESO010000062.1 GCA_013911745.1 Sphingobium sp.
CCCGATCCGGTTGCCGCGCGGGCGGCGGGCTTCCGCGCCTGCCTGCGCTGCCGACCGGACGAGGTGGGGCGCGACAGGCTGGCGGTGGATGCGGCCGTCGCCCTCATTCGGGCGGCCGAGGAAATTCCGGCGCTCGACGCCTTGGCCGCGCATGTCGGCTATGCCCCGCATCATTTCCATCGCCTCTTCAAGCGGCAAACGGGGCTGACGCCGGCCGGATATGCGCGCTCCTTGCGCGCCGATCGGCTGAAGGCGGCGCTGGGGCAGGGGGGCAGCATCACCGACGCCATCTATGAAGCGGGCTACAGCGCGCCCAGCCGCGCCTATGCCGACGCGCAGCGGCACCTGGGGATGACGCCCAGCGCCTGGAAGGATGGCGGACGCGGCGTCGCGATTCGCTGGCGGACGGTCGACACCAGCCTTGGCCCGGTGCTGGTCGCCGCGACGACGAAGGGCCTGTGTCGCATCAGCTTCGGCGAGGGCGAGGCGGAACTGCGCGCGCATTTCCCGAAGGCGGACATCCTTCCCGCCGACGCCGCGTTGGACGCAATGGCGCAGGCGGTGGCCGCGCTGGTGGAAAACCCAGCCGCGCCGCCCGACCTGCCGATGGACGTGGGCGGAACCGCGTTCCAGCAGGCGGTGTGGGCAGCCCTGCGCGCGATCCCGCCCGGCGAGACGCGCAGCTATGCGGAGCTTGCGGCCGCGGCCGGGCGTCCCGCCGCGACCCGTGCTGCGGGCAGCGCGTGCGGGGACAACAGCCTTGCCGTGCTCATCCCCTGCCACCGCATCCTGCGCAGCGACGGCTCGCTCGGCGGCTATGCCTGGGGGCTGGAGCGCAAACGGGCGCTGCTGGACCGGGAACGGGGCGAATAGAGGAAAAGACGGCAGAAAAGGTGGTCACGCCCGAGGCAAAGGCCGGAAGTCCCGCACCCGCTTCATGACGGCGGCGCGCTGCGCGTCGGTCATGCTGCGCCAGTGGACGATCTCGTCGATCGTCCGCCCGCATCCTGTGCATGTCCGGCGCGTGGCGTCCAGCGCGCAGAGATTGCGGCAGGGCGTTTCCATCACATGAAGCTGTAGGGATCGACGTCCACCGCGACCCGCGTGCCCGATTTCCAGGCGAGATTGCCCAGCCATTCGCGGATTGCGCCCTGCACGTCCACCTGCCTGTTGGCATGGATCAGCAGCCGGTGCCGATGCCGTCCGCGCAGCACGGAAAGGGGCGCCGGAGCGGGACCATAGACGCGCATCCCATCGATCACAGGCGCGGACTTGCCGATCAGCCGCGCGGTCTGCGCGGCTTCGTCGGCATCCTCGCTCGACACGATGATCGCGGCGAAGCGGCCGAAGGGCGGGGCGTTGGCGCGGCGGCGGTTTTCCGTCTCAACATCGTAGAAGCGCGCGCTGTCGCCGTCGATCAGCGCCTTGATAACCTCGCTTTCGGGCATCCGCGTCTGGATGAAGACGCGGCCCGGCTTCTCCCCGCGCCCCGCGCGCCCCGCGACCTGCACGATCTGCTGGAAGGTCCGCTCCGCCGCCCTCAGGTCGCCGCCCTCCAGCCCCAAGTCCGCGTCGATCACGCCTACCAGCGTCAGGTTGGGGAAATGATAGCCCTTCGTTACCAGCTGCGTGCCGATGATGATATCGACGTCCCCCGCCTCCACCGACTTCACGAAATCGGCGACCTTCGCCGGTGACCAGAGCGTGTCCGACGTGACGATGGCGGTGCGCGCGTCGGGCCACAGCGCCTTCACCTCGTCCGCGATCCGCTCGACGCCCGGCCCGCAGGCGACCAGCGAATCCTCCTCCTTGCATTCGGGGCAATGGCGGGGCGCAGGCGTCACATGGCCGCAATGGTGGCAGGCGAGCCGATGGGTCAGCCGATGCTCCACCATCCAGGCGGTGCAGTTGGGGCACTGGAAGCGATAGCCGCAATGACGGCACAGCGTCAGCGGCGCATAGCCGCGCCGGTTGAGGAAGAGCAGGCTCTGTTCGCCCTTGGCGCGGGTTTCGTTGATGGCCTTGACCAGCTCGGGCGCGATCCAGCGGCCCCGCTCCGGCGGATCGGTCAGCAGGTTGATGCCATGTATGTCCGGCATCTCCGCCCCGCCATAGCGCGACGGCAGCTTGATCTCGGCATAGCGGCCCAGTTCCACCTGGTGCCGCGTCTCGATGGCCGGCGTGGCGGACGCAAGGATAACGGGGAATTTCTCGATCAGCCCGCGCATCACCGCCACGTCGCGGGCGTGATAATGGACGCCGTCCTCCTGCTTGAAGCTCGCCTCATGCGCTTCGTCCACGACGATGAGGCCAAGGTTCGGATAGGGGAGGAACAGCGCGGATCGCGCGCCCACCACCACCTGCGCCTGCCCGCTCGCGATGGCGCGCCATGCCCGCCGCCGCTCGCTCTGGCGCAGGCCGCTGTGCCAGTTGACGGGGATCGTGCCGAAGCGTTTTTCGAACCGTTCGAGAAAAGGCTCGGTCAGCGCGATTTCCGGCAGCAGCACCAGCACCTGCCGCCCCGCCCGGATCGCAGCGGCGATCGCCTCGAAATAGACCTCCGTCTTGCCGGAGCCCGTCACGCCGTCGAGCAGGAAGGGCGCGAAATCACGGGCGCGCACCGCATCCGCCATCGTTCCCGCTGCCGTCGCCTGCGCGTCCGACAAAGCTGGCGGCGCATGATCTGGATCGGGCAGGGGGAAGGGCGTGTCGACGCTCACTTCCACCGCCTCGAAAATATCCTGCTTGATGAGGCCGCGGATCACCGCGTCGCTCACCCCGCCGATCATCGCCAGTTCGCGGATCAATCCCTGTCGCTCGCCGATCCGCTCCAGCGCTTGGGCGCGCTGTTCGGTCATGCGCTCGGGCACGGCGCCGGTCGCCCGATATTCGATGACGGTTCGCGCCCCTTCCAGCGCTGACATGGACGACAGCGCCATGCGCAGCACTGCGGCGGGGGGGCTGAGATAATAGTCCGCCGTCCATTCGATCAGCCGCCGGAGCGGGTCGGGCAGCGGCGGCGCGTCCACCACCTCCAGCAGGTTGCGCAGCCGGTTGTCGCCCACGCTCTCCACATCTGGGAAACTCTCCTCCTCCCACACCACGCCGATCAGCTGGCGCGGACCCAGCGGCGCGACGACGATGCTGCCCGGCTCCACGCGCATCCCATGGGGCACGCGATAGTCGAGGGGGCCAAGGGCGGCATTGAGCAGGAGGACACGGGCGTGGGACATTTGCGACCCCATGTAGGACATGGGGGGCGGGGGACGCTATAGGCGCTGCCAACGAATCACTTTTCGCCTTTGAGGGGACGACCCATGAAATTCTTCGTCGACACCGCCGACATCGCCGAAATCCGCGAGCTGGAGGCAACCGGCCTGCTCGACGGCGTCACCACCAACCCCACGCTCATCCACAAGTCGGGCCGCAAGTTCCTGGAAGTGATCGAGGAGATTTGCGGCGTGGTGGACGGTCCCGTGTCCGCCGAAGTCGTCGCGCTCGACCATGAGACGATGATGAAGGAAGCCGAGATCCTGCGGAAGATCGCCGACAATGTCTGCATCAAGGTGCCGCTGACCATCGACGGCCTCAAGACCTGCAAGGCGCTGACCGGTGAGGGCACGCAGGTGAACGTCACGCTCTGCTTTTCCGCCAATCAGGCGCTGCTGGCGGCGAAGGCGGGCGCGACCTTCATCTCGCCCTTCGTCGGCCGGCACGACGACAACGGCTTCGACGGGCTGCAACTGATCGAGGACATTCGCCTCATCTACGACAATTACAGCTTCAAGACCGAAATCCTGGCCGCGTCGCTGCGCCACCCGATACACGTCCTCGACTGCGCGAAGATCGGCGCGGACGTCATCACCGCGCCGCCCGCCGTCATCAAGATGCTGTCGAAGCATGTGCTGACCGACAAGGGGCTCGACGCCTTCGCCGCCGACTGGGCGAAGACCGGCCAGACGATCCTCTGACCTGAGCGGCTGGCGACCCCGGCAGGATTCGAACCTGCGACCATTCGCTTAGAAGGCGAATGCTCTATCCAACTGAGCTACGGGGCCGTTCACCGGTCCCGATAGCGGGCGATGCCGTCGCTTGCAATCGCCCAGCCAGCCGATAAGCATGGGCGTCATGAACGAAGGGGCGGTTCAAAGGGTCGATGCCGGCGCGCTGGGTGCGCGGCCGCTGCGCTATTATGATTTCTTCATGGCCGCCTTCGTCGCGATCCTGCTGCTGTCCAACCTGATCGGCGCGGCGAAGCTCTCGACCGTCGGCGGCTTCACCTTCGGGGCCGGCATCCTCTTCTTTCCCCTCGGCTACGTCATCGGCGACGTGCTGACCGAAGTCTATGGCTATGCCCGCGCCCGCCGCTGCGTCTGGGCCGGCTTCGGCGCGATGCTGTTCATGGCGCTGATGAGCTGGGTCGTCGTCGCCCTGCCGCCTGCTGACGGATGGCCCGACCAGCCTGCCTATGAGGCGGTGTTCGGCAGCACCTGGCGCATCGTTGTCGCCTCGCTCATCGCCTTCTGGGCGGGCGAGTTCGCCAACAGCTTTGTCCTTGCGCGGATGAAAATCCTGACGCAGGGCCGGCACCTGTGGATGCGCACCATCGGTTCGACCGTGGTGGGGCAGGGGGTCGACAGCCTGCTCTTCTACCCGCTCGCTTTCCTGGGCAATTGGACGACGGCGCAGGTGTTGACGGTGATGGTCACCAACTGGGCGATGAAGGTCGGGTGGGAAGCGCTGTTGACGCCCGTCACCTATGTCGTGGTGAACAGTCTCAAGAAGCGCGAGGGGCTGGACGTCTATGACGCGGGCACCGACTTCACCCCCTTCCGCGCCCGCCTCTCTTGAAATTTCCACCGGCTGCCGTTTCGATAATGCCATGTTTACTACTGTCGCGGCAAAGCGCCGGGAATGAGCAGGCAATGGCATGACCAATTTTCCGCGCCCGCGCAGGGGCCGGATGTCGAACAGCTGGCGCGGGATACCGCCGCCCAGAGCTATGAAGCGATAGAAGCCGAACTCGCCCGCGCCCGCCGCCGGTTCGACGCGACGTTCCACCATGCGCCGGTGGGCATGGCGCATGTCGCGCTGGACGGCAGCTTCCTGCTGGTCAACCCGCGCTTCTGCGCCATCAGCGGCTATGATGCCGACACGCTGATCCGCACCGGATTCCAGCAGATTACCCACCCCGACGATCTGAACGCGGACGAAGCGCTGCTCGCGCGGCTGAATGCGGGGGAACTGCCGCGCTATTCGATGGAAAAGCGGTATATCCGCGCGGACGGCGCGATCATCTGGGTCAAGCTGACCGTGGCGATGGCGCGCGACGAGGCAGGCGATCCGGAACTCTATGTCGCGGTGATCGAGGATCTGTCCGAATTGCGGCAGGCAAGTTTCGAGGCGATCCACGATTCCCTGACGGGGCTGCTCAACCGGCGCGGCTTCGCTTCACGCGCGCGCGACCGGCTGGATGCGGCTGGCATGTCGCGACCGACGCGCTGCCTCCTCTTCCTCGATCTGGACGGGTTCAAGCAGCTCAACGACCGGGAAGGGCATGGCGCGGGCGACGCTTGCCTGATCGACGTCGCCGGGTTGCTCCGCGAGACCGCAAACGAAGGCGACCTCATCGCCCGGCTGGGCGGCGACGAATTCGTCCTGCTGATGCTCGACGAGTTGTGGACGGCGCGCTGCGCCGGGCGGAGCGGCTCTGCGCCGCACTTGCAGGCTGCGGCAGGGGCATCACCGGCAGCATCGGCCTTGCCGTCGCGGAGGCGGACGGGGCAGAATTGGATGAGTTGATCGCTCGGGCTGACGCGGCGATGTTGGCGGCCAAGCGTGCCGGCAAGAATCAGGTCCGGGTGGCGGTATCCGCGTCGGCGTAGGCGGCGCGCAGGAAATAAAGCCCATCGGGCGGCGCGTTGAGGCCAAGGGCTGCGCGGTCCTTAGCCTCAAGGGCAGCGCGCAGGTCTTGCGCGGTCCATCGCCCCATGCCCACCATCGCCAGGCACCCGACCATCGACCGCACCTGATGGTGCAGGAAGGATCGCGCCGCCGCATGGATGGCGATGCGGTCGCCTTCCCGGGCCACGTCCAGCCGGTCCAGCGTCTTGACGGGACTGGCCGACTGGCAATGGGCCGAGCGGAAGGTGGTGAAATCATGCAGCCCCACCAGCAGTTGCGCCGCGTCGTGCATCGCTTGCGTATCGAGCGGCTGGATCACGCGCCAGGCCAGCCCCTGTTCAAAGGTCAACGGCGCGCGCCGGTTGACGATCCGATAGACATAGGATCGCCCCACGCAGGAAAAACGCGCATGCCAATCGTCAGGCACCACCGCGCAATCCAAGATCGCGACCGGATCGGGTCGCAATCGCGCGTTCAGCGCCTCCATCAGGCGGAAGGGCGCGATCGGCTTTTCCACATCGGCATGGGCGCGCATGGCGATGCCATGGACGCCGGCATCGGTGCGGCCGGCGGCGTGGACCACCGCCGTTTCACCGGTGACGGCGTGGATCGCCGTCTCGATCGCCTGCTGCACGCTCGGCCCATGTGCCTGCCGCTGCCACCCCATGAATGGGCGGCCGTCATATTCGACGGTGAAGGCAAAGCGGGTCATAGGCGGGTCACGGATCGACGCGGCTGCCCGCCGGCATCTCGTAGCCGCGCAGCAATTCGCCCGCGCTCATCGCGCCCTTGCCCGCGCGCTGCACCAGCGTCGGGCGGATCGCGTCATGACCGCAGCCGATCAGCAGGCTGTCGTCCAGCAGTTCGCCGGCCGGTCCGGCATGATGTTCGACATGGGCGGCCAGGATGCGGAATCGCTCGCCGCGATATTCGAAGAAGGCGCCGGGGGCGGGATTGAACGCGCGCACCTGCCGCTCGACGGCATGGGCGTCCTTGGTGAAGTCGATCCGCGCCTCGGCCTTGTCGATCTTGGCGGCGTAGGTCACGCCCTCTTCGGGCTGGGCCATCGGCGGATGCAGCGAAATGTCGTCGAGCACCTCGACCATCAGCGCCGCCCCCGCTTCGGCCAGTTCCCGTGTCAGCGCGCCCGCCGTCTTGTCCTCGATCGGCGTCACATGCTTGGCGCGCATAGGCCCGGTGTCCAGCCCCGCCTCCATGTCCATGATGGTGACGCCGGTGACATTGTCGCCGGCCAGGATCGCCCGATGGATCGGCGCCGCCCCGCGCCAGCGCGGCAGCAGCGAGGCGTGGATGTTCATGCAGCCATGGCGCGGCGCGGTCAGGATGGGGCGCGGCAGGATGAGGCCATAGGCTGCGACCACCGCGACATCGGCATCCAGCGCGGCGAACGCCGCCTGCGTGTCCGCGTCCTTCAGCGTCAGGGGCGTGCGCACCGCGATCCCCAGCGCTTCGGCCCGCTGATGCACGGGGGAGGGGCGCAGCGCCTTGCCACGGCCCGCCGGGCGCGGCGGCTGGCTGTAGACCGCGACGACCTCATGCCCCGCCGAGATCAGCGCATCGAGGGCCGGAACGGCAAAATCGGGGGTGCCCATATAGATGATACGCATGGTCCACTCCTCAAACCTCTTGTCGGCAGGACATGCAACCCTTTATCTCACGATATGGCTTCACCCGAAATCGACGCACTGACGCAGGCCCTCTCGCGGCTCCCCGGACTTGGCCCCCGGTCGGCCCGGCGCGCGGTGCTGCATCTCCTCAAGAAGCGCGAAGGGGCGATGGAGCCGCTGCTGCGCGCATTGGAGGCGGTGAACGAACGGCTGGTGACCTGCCATGTCTGCGGCAATGTCGATACGGTCGATCCCTGCGGCATCTGCGCCGATCCCCGGCGCGATCCACGCGCGCTGTGCGTGGTGGAGGATGTGTCGGACCTCTGGGCGCTCGACCGGTCGCGGCTGTTCCCCGGCCGCTTCCATGTGCTGGGCGGCCGTCTGTCGGCGCTGGAGGGGGTGCGACCGGAGGATCTGGCGATCGACGCGCTTGTGACCCGCTTGGAACAGGGCGGCGTGGACGAGGTCGTGCTGGCGATGAACGCGACGCTGGAGGGGCAGACCACCGCCCATTATCTGGCCGAGCGGCTGGAGCCTTTCCCCATCCGGCTGACTCAGCTGGCGCATGGCGTGCCGGTGGGCGGGGAACTCGATTATCTGGACGAAGGCACGCTGGCGCAGGCGCTGCGCGCGCGGCGGCCGCTGGGCTGACCTGTCCTATCCCGCCGGCATTTCCTATGCCGGTGTCTCTCTGGCGATCGCCGCGCGGCGGAATATGTCCAACATAGGAAATTCAATGTCGGTTTTTACGGGAAATATGCGAAGTTAAGGGGCGGGATCGATCAGTCTGATCGACACGATCCACCCGCGCCCGGCTTGATCCTGCAGCGCGTTCCGCCTATGTTCGGGCCATGGCCATACGTCCCATTCTCGAAGCGCCCGATCCGCGCCTGCGCACCATATCGACCCCTGTCGAGGCGATCGACGACGATCTGCAGACGCTGATCGACGATATGTTCGACACCATGTACGACGCGCCGGGCATCGGCCTTGCCGCCATCCAGGTGGGCGTGCCCAAGCGCATTCTAGTGATCGATTTGCAGGAACCCGAATCGGACGAGGAGGGTGCGCCGCCGGTCAGGAAGCCGATGGTCTTCATCAATCCGCAGATTCTCAAAGGATCTGAAGAGCTTTCGGTCTATAATGAAGGGTGCCTGTCGGTGCCGGACCAGTTTGCGGAGGTCGAGCGGCCCGCCGCCATTCGTGCCAGCTGGATGGACCGGGACGGCCGAATCCACGAAGAGCAGCTGGAAGGGCTGCTTGCCACCTGCCTCCAGCATGAAATGGACCATCTGGAAGGTATACTTTTCATTGACCATCTGTCCCGCCTGAAGCGGGATATGTTGATGAAAAAGCTGATAAAGGCGCGCAAGGCCGCTTGATCTCCATCAGCTTTTTCAGGCTCTTCGAACGACGCTCCGACCGCCCAAGTCGGGGCGTTTTTCTTGGCATTTTTCCGAAAAATCCTTTTCTTTCAATCTGTTCATCTTCCTCGTTCCGTCTTTCCTGCAGCACGTTCGGACGGAAACCCCATTGTCGCTGAAGCGTTGCTGCGTTTGAGGTGCGTGGGGTTATTACCAAGGAGGAACATTATATGTCGCCGTCTCTGACGAAAATGGGGGCCCTGGCCCTGGTGCTGGCCGGATCGGTCAGCCTTGGCGGCTGCGCCACCAAGGGCTTCGTGCGCGAGCAGGTCGCGACCGTGAACCAGCGCGTCGATGCGCTCGATGCGAAGCTCCAGCAGACCGACGCCACCGCGCAGCAGGCGCTGGGCGAAGCCCGCTCCGCTTCGGGTCTGGCGCAGCAGAACGGCCAGCGTCTCGACCAGCTTGGCGCCCGCGTCGATGGCGTCGAACAGCGCATGGCCGAAGCGCAGCGCAAGCGTCCGCGCAACTGATGCGATCATGGCCGGCGCCCCTTGTCGCCGGCCATATTTTTTGAGTATTCAGCCTGCATGAAAAGCCTGTCCCGGCTCCTGCTGTGTCTAAGCCTGATCGCCGTCCCGTCCGTTCAGGCCGCCGAGAAGGCCAAGCCCAAGACCGCTGCCGCAAAAACCACTGCCGCGTCGAAGGCGCGCGCCGCGAAGAAGCCCGTCGCCAAGGCGTCCGCCCTCCCGGCGGTGCCCGATGCGACGGAGATGGTGGTGGACCCGACACCCCAAGCGGCACGCGTCCTGCGCTGGGTAACCGGTGCTGCGGATAATAAGGGCCTGCCCTATGTCGTGCTCGACAAGGTGGCGGCCCGCATCTGGCTCTATGACGGGAAGGGCAAACGGATCGCGGATGCGCCGGTGCTGATCGGCATCGCGCTGGGCGACGATGCGACACCGGGCGTGGGCGCCAAGTCACTGGCGGAGATCGGCCCGGCCGAAAAGACGACGCCCGCGGGCCGCTTCCTCGCCAAATTCGGCGTCGCGGCGGGCAAGACCCGTGTCCTGTGGGTCGATTATGCGACCTCGGTCGCGCTCCACACCATTCCGCCCGGCAACCCCAAGGAAAAGCGGGTGGACCGGATGCTGTCGCCCGACATCGCCGACAACCGCATCACCTTCGGCTGCATCAACGTGCCCAAGGCCTTCTATGCAAAGGTCGGGCCGCTGTTCCGGAAGAAGGGCGGCTATGCCTATATCTTGCCAGACCTGAAGCCGCCGGAGGATGTCTTCCCGCAACTTCACGCCTATCCGGCCGCGCCGAACGCAGTCTGAACCGCCGGGGTTGCTTCAACCCATGCCCTCAGTATCGAGCGCGTAGCCCGCCGACCGCACGGTGCGGATGATGTCCTGATATTGCCCGTCCGCGTTGATCGCCTTGCGCAGGCGGCGGATATGGACGTCGACGGTGCGCAGTTCGATGTCGCTGTCCTGGCCCCATACGCTATCGAGCAGCCGCTCGCGGGAGAATACCCAGCCGGGATGCTCCAGGAAATGCTTGAGCAGCCGGAACTCGGTTGGGCCAAGCGGGATCACCTGGCCGCTGCGGCGGACCTTGTGCCCCACCGTGTCCATCTCGACATCGGCGAAGGTCAGCGTCTCGCCGGCCAGCGCCGGGCGCACGCGGCGCAGCACCGCGCCCACGCGCGCCACCAGTTCGCGGGGAGAGAAGGGCTTGGTCACATAATCGTCCGCGCCGGTCTCCAGCCCGCGCACCCGATCCTCTTCCTCGCCGCGCGCGGTGAGCATGATGATCGGGATGTTGGCGGTGCCGTTCATGCGGCGCAGGCGGCGGCATACTTCGATACCGGACAGGCTTTCGACCATCCAGTCGAGCAGCACGATGTCGGGCGTGCTTTCCTGCGCCATCAGCAGCGCTTCCTCGCCATCGACGGTATGGGAAACGTCGAAATCCTCGCGCTTGAAATGCCAGATGAGCAGTTCGGCCAGCGCCGCGTCATCCTCCACCAGTAGCATCTTTGCTCGTGCCATGGCTTCAATCCTCCCGGGTCAGGTCTGCGCCGCGTTCGCGTTCGGGCAGTGTCTGGCCGGTCGCGGCATAATAGACCATCTCGGCGACGTTGGTGGCGTGGTCGCCGATCCGCTCGATATTCTTGGCGACGAACAGCAGGTGCGCGCATTCGCTGATCGTCTTGGGATTTTCGACCATGAAGGTGACGAGCGTGCGGAAGACGCTGTTGTAGAAATCGTCGACCACCGTGTCGCGCTCCACCACCGCCAGCGCCAGGTCGGCGTCGCGCGCGGCGAAGGCGTTGAGCGCGTCATGCACCATCTCGCCCGCGACCTGCCCCATGGAGGGCAGCAGGGAAATGGGTTCCAGCGTCCGGGTGTTGGTCGCGATCATCGGCACCCGCTTGGCGATGTTCTTGGCATAGTCGCCGATCCGCTCGACCACGCCGACGATCTTGAGCGCCGCGATCACGTCGCGCAGGTCGTTGGCCATCGGCGCGCGGAGCGCAATGACCTGGATCACCAGCTTCTCGACCTCTGCCTCGATCGCGTCGATGCGCTTGTCGTCGGCGACGACTTCTGCGGCCAATATCTTGTCCTGCCGCTGCAGCGCCAGCATGGCATTCTCGATCGCCGCTTCCGCACGCCCGCCCATTTCGGCGATCAGCCCGCGCAGCCGGTCGATTTCCTCGTCAAATGCCTTGATCGTATGTTCTGCCATGTTCGTCTCTCCCCCGATCAGCCATAACGACCGGTGATGTAATCCTTGGTCCGTTCCTGCCGCGGATTGGTGAAGATGTCGGATGTCACGCCATATTCGACCAGTTCGCCCAGATGGAAGAAGGCCGTCCGCTGCGACACGCGGGCCGCCTGCTGCATATTGTGAGTGACGATGACGATGCCGTATCGCCCGCGCAGTTCGTGGATCAGTTCCTCGATCTTGGCGGTGGCAATGGGGTCGAGCGCCGAGCAGGGTTCGTCCATCAGGATGACCTCCGGCTCCACCGCGATGGCGCGCCCGATGCAGAGGCGCTGCTGCTGCCCGCCGGACAGGGCCGTGCCGCTGTCGGTCAGGCGATCCTTCACCTCTTCCCACAGGCCCGCGCGGCGTAGCGACTTTTCGACGATCACATCCATGTCCGCCTTGCCGGCGGCGAGGCCGTGGATGCGCGGACCATAGGCGATATTCTCGTAGATCGACTTGGGGAAGGGGTTGGGCTTCTGGAACACCATGCCCACCCGGGCGCGCAACTGCACCACGTCCATCGATGGCGCGTAGATATCCTCGCCGTCCAGCGTGATCGTCCCTTCGACCCGCGCCGACGCGACGGTGTCGTTCATGCGATTCAAGGTCCGCAGGAAGGTCGACTTGCCGCAGCCCGACGGGCCGATGAAGGCGGTGACATTGTCCATGTCCACGTCGATGGAAACGCCCTTGATCGCCTGTTTGGGGCCGTAGAAGACCTTGACGTCGCGCGCCGTCATCTTCGGGTTGGCGGGGGCGAGATTTTTCTGTTCTTCGGTCATGGCGGTTACCACCGTTTTTCGAATTTGTTGCGCAGGTAGATGGCGAGGCCGTTCATCGCGAGCAGGAAGACCAGCAGGACGATGATGGCGGCGGAGGTCTTTTCGACGAAGCCCTTCGAGACTTCATCGGACCAGAGGAAGATCTGCACCGGCAGCACGGTCGCCGGATCGGTGACGCCGCCCGGCGGCGTTGCGATGAAGGCGCGCATGCCGATCATGAGGAGCGGCGCGGTCTCGCCCAGCGCCCGCGCCATGCCGATGATCGTTCCGGTCAGGATGCCGGGCAGGGCGAGCGGCAGGACATGCTGGAACACCACCTGCACCGGCGACGCGCCGATGCCGAGCGCGGCGTCGCGGATGCTGGGCGGCACCGACTTGATCGCGTTGCGGCCGGCGATGACGATGACCGGCATGGTCATCAGCGCCAGCGTCATGCCGCCGACCAAGGCCGCCGATCGCGGCAGGTGCGCAAGGTTGAGGAAGATGGAGAGGCCAAGCAGGCCGAAGATGATCGACGGCACTGCCGCCAGATTGTTGATCGACACTTCGATGATGTCGGTCCACCAGGTCTTGGGCGCATATTCCTCAAGATAGAGGGCAGTGGCCACGCCGATCGGGAAGCTCAGGATCAGGGTGACGAGCATCGTCAGCAGCGATCCCTTGAACGCGCCCCAGATACCCACCTGCGTCGGGTCGGTCCCGTCGCTCGCGGTCAGGAAGTTCCAGTTGAAGCCGGTGGACAAACGGCCCGCCTGGTTCAGCCGGTCGACGGCGGCTTCGGCCTCCGGCGACCCTTCGCTCTTGGCGGCGAGGTCGACGGCCGTGGACGCCGGGACGCTGATGGTTTCGGTGCGGCCCAGGATCTTGGGATCCGCCTTGATCGCGTCGCGGATGCTGACCCAGGCGGTAGGCGACAGCAGGTCGTCGGCCTTGTCGCCCAGTTCCGCCCGCGCGACCGTGCTCGTCACCATCGGCAGGTTGGCGTTGGCGAGCGCCTCGTCGGTGATGGCGTCGGGATCGAGCAGCAGGGGCGAGGCGGGGAAATCGACCTTCAGCGCGATCTCCGTGCGGGTGAAGCCGCGCAGGCCGTTGCCCATCATGGTGACGAGCAGGAAGGCAAGGAAGGCGGCCGAGAGCAGCACGGCACCCAGACCCAGCAGGCGGAAGCGCCGTTCCGCAGAATAGCGGCGGGCGATCCGCCGGCGCATTGCGTCCGATTTCCAGTCGGTGGGGACACGCTCGGGAGAGCTGGCGACGGTCATTATTCGTAAGCCTCGCGATATTTCTTTACGACCCGCAGGGCCACGATGTTGAGCAGCAGGGTGACGATGAACAGCACCAGACCCAGCGCGAAGGCCGCCAGCGTCTTGGCGCTGTCGAATTCCTGGTCGCCGGTCAGCAACTGGACGATCTGGGTCGTCACCGTGGTCACACTGGCGAAGGGATTGGCGGTAAGGTTCGCCGCGAGGCCCGCGGCCATCACCACGATCATGGTTTCACCGATGGCGCGGCTGACGGCCAGCAGCACGCCGCCCACGACGCCGGGCAGCGCGGCGGGGATGAGGACGCGGGTGATCGTCTCGCTGGTGGTTGCGCCCATCGCCAGGCTGCCGTCGCGCATCGACTGCGGCACGGCGGCGATGCTGTCGTCGGCCATGGAGGACACGAAGGGGATGATCATCACGCCCATGACGAGGCCGGCGGCCAGCGCGCTTTCAGAAGACGCGCCATGGATGCCAATCGATACCGCAAAATCGCGCAGGGCAGGAGCCACGGTCAGCGCGGCGAAATAGCCGTAGACAACGGTCGGCACGCCCGCCAGCATCTCCAGCGTCGGCTTCATCCACTTGCGGACCGTCGGACTGGCATATTGCGTCAGATAGACCGCGCTCATGAGGCCGAGCGGGATGGCGACGATCATCGCAATGATCGCGCCGATGAAGATGGTGCCCCAGAAGAGCGGGACCGCGCCGAACGCATCCTCATTGCCATAGCCCATCGCCGCCGATTGCGGGCTCCATTTCAGGCCGAAGAGGAAATCGATGGGGTTCACCATCGAAAAGAAGCGGAAGCTCTCCCACAAAAGCGAGGCGACGATGCCGAGCGTCGTGACGATCGCCAGCAGCGACGCGATCAGCAGCAGCGCCATCACCAGCCGCTCGACCCGGGTGCGCGCCCGGAAGTCGGGGCGGACACGGGTGAAGGCGAAGGCTCCGCCGGCAAAGGCAAGTATCAGGGCGAGGACGGCCCCTGCGACGCCATATTTCGTGTCGGCGTCGCGATAGGGCTGGACCAGCGCCTGGCTTGCGGGGTTGAACGCGCCCGCCTGCCGGCCGGTGGCGATGGCCCGCGCCTCGCCCAGCACGGCAGAGCGGGAGAAGGGGTCCGCGGGCAGCGCCTGCGCCGCCGGATCGGCCAGCACGCTCTGGGTGACAAGACCGGGCGCGACATTGGCCCAGACAGCGAGGAAGATCGCCGCGGGAATGAGCGTCCACAGCGCCACATACCAGCCATGATAGCCGGGTAGCGAATGGACGGCGTCGCGCCGCCCGCTGGCCCGCGCCACGGACTGGAGCCGCAGCGCGCGGGCGCGGGCGCTGACCCAGGCGATCGCGCCCAGGCCCGCGAGCAGCAGGAGGATGGCTGGTCCGGTCATGTCCCTCTTACTTCAGGTCGGCGCCGTTGAGGACGGTCAGCGACTTCACCGTTTCGGCGCTCTTCTTGCGAACATCGTCGGGCGCGGCGACCATGCCGCGCTTCGTCAGCACGCCGTCGGGGTTCCAGTTGGCGGCGAAGACGTTCAGGAAGTTCTGGAGACCGGGAATGGCGTGCATATGCGCCTTCTTGACGTAGATGTAGAGCGGGCGCGCACCTGGATACTGGCCGGTCGACACGGTTTCGTAGGTCGCCTGGATGCCGTTGATCGGCACATCCTTCAGGCTGTCCTTATTCTCTTCCAGGAAGCTGTAGCCGAACACGCCGACCGCATTGGGATTGGCCCCCAGCTTCTGCACGATCAGATTGTCGTTCTCGCCCGAATCCACATATTTGCCGTCTTCGCGGACGCGGGTGCAGGTCGCCTTATATTCGTCCTCATTCGTGTCCTTGAGCGCCTTCATCGCCGGGTCGCTCTGGCAGCCCTTTTCCAGGATCAGTTCGGCGAGCGAATCGCGCGTGCCGCTGGTCGAGGGCGGGCCGAAGACGGAAATGGCGATGGCGGGCAGGCTGGGGTCGACATCCTTCCAGGTCTGCGCCTTGTTCGGGCCCTTGCCATAGGGATTGGCGGCCAGCGCCTCATAGACGATCTTGGGGGTGAGGGCGATTGCGGGGCCGTTCTTCGACTGAGCGAAGGCCAAGCCGTCGACGCCCACCTGGACTTCAATGATGTCCTTCACGCCGTTCGCCTGACATTGGTCGAACTCCGACTTCTTCATGCGGCGGGAGGCGTTTTCGATGTCGGGATGCTGCGCGCCGACGCCCGCGCAGAACAGCTTCATGCCCCCGCCGGTGCCGGTGGATTCGATGATCGGCGACTTCATGCCGGCATTGCCCTGCACGAACAGTTCAGCGACCGCCGTCGCGAATGGATAGACCGTCGAGGAACCGACCGCGCGGATCTGGTCACGAGTCGCGCCGGCGCCGCCGGTCTGGTCGCCGCAGGCGGCAAGGCTGATGACGCTCGCGGCGCAGGCGGCGAACAGGGCAAACTTCGTCACGGAAACCTCCATTGCAAGGCCGCGATTCGCTTGTCGCCGCCCCCCTCAGGATGCGGCCCTAGTCGCGGACCATCGCGCCTTTGTGACAGTCAGGTTTCATTTTCATGACATGGTGCCCGAAAGCGCAGAAGGCCGCTTTTTCTCGTCATTCCGCGGCGCGATTTCTTCGATGGGGGGCGGCAGCAGCACGGTAATGGTCGTCCCCTTGCCCAGCGTGCTGGCGATGTCGAACCGGCCGCGATGGCGTTCGACGATATGCTTGACGATAGCGAGGCCCAGGCCGGTGCCCCCCATCGCGCGGCTGCGGCCCGAATCGACGCGATAGAATCGCTCCGTCAGACGGGGCAGATGATCGGGACCGATGCCTTCGCCCTCATCCGCCACCACAAGCCGCGCCATGCCGCTCGGCCCTTCGGCTAGGGTGACGTGGATCGGGGTGCCGGGGCGGCCATATTTGACCGAATTGCCGATAAGATTGTGCAGCAGTTGCGACAATTGCGCACGATCGCCCTGGACCACCGGCACGCCGGGGCTGATCTCCATCTCCACCTCCCGGCCTCGATCGCCATGGCTGGACCGGAATACGGCGACGACCTCCGCCGCCAGTTCGGACAGGTCCACGCGCGCGTCCGGCAGTCGATATTTCTCCGATTCGATCCGGCTCAGGGATATGAGGTCGTCGATCAGCCGCTGCATCCGCCGGGCTTCGCCGTCCATGATCTTCAGGAAGCGCTGGCGCGTGTCCGTGTCCTGGCCCAGTTCAGGGTCGGCCAGCGTTTCGATGAAACCTAATATGCCAGCCAGCGGCGTGCGCAGCTCATGGCTGGCGTTCGCGACGAAATCGACGCGCATACGTTCGGCTGCGTGGGTGCCGCTATGATCGACCAGATGCACCAGCCGCCGCGCATCGGCCACTGCGCCCACAGGGGCCACGCGCATCTGCCAGCGCTGGTCGCGCGCGCCCAGCCCCACCAGTTCGACCA
>JACESO010000063.1 GCA_013911745.1 Sphingobium sp.
ATCCTTCTCCGCTGCTTCGACCAGATCTCGGACGCGGCTCGCGGCCGATAATCGCCAGTTCGACGCCTAGCTGGTCGCGAGCCGCGTCCGAGATCTGGTCGAAGCAGCGGAGAAGGATCTCCGTCCCTTCCAGCCGCGAATGCTGCATCATGGAGCGTCAGCCCTCACCCCTTCAGTCGTGGCGATGATGACGAGTTGCCGCCGCTTGCCGTCCGGATCGTCGGCCGATGTGATGTTGAGGTTCACCGATCCGTGCCGCACCTGGTCAGCAGCCTGTACGTCGCCGCGCCAGCGGATGCGGATACGATAGACCGTGATGCTTTGAAGCACCTGGTCCATCACGGCCTCGCGGCCCGTCAGTCCAATCACTTCGGCCCGGGGGGAAGCGACCGTGATCCACTCGCTGGTGTAGCCGCCCTTGCCGTTATCTTCCTCGATGACGCGCCGAATGATGATCTTGTGACGCAGATCACCAGTCTTCAGGGGAGCGATCGCCATCAGACGCGCCGAAAGCGATAATGGTTGAGGAGGCTGTCCACGGCAGGAGGGAGATCGGTTCCATCCCGATTATTGTACCAATGATCCACCAGCAGGCGCGAAGCGTGGACCAAGTCGGCGGGTGCATTGGCAGGCGAATATCCTGCCGTCGCGGTTATGGCGATCGCTCCCTCGACGGGCGCGATTGAGGGCCAAGCCTTGCTGACCTTGGGCTGCAGCCATGTCCATCCGTCCCGCGCATAGGCGCGGAAGTCTTCGAACACCTGCTCGGAGCCAAGCGCATCGAGATATCGGACGATGATCGTCTCGCCATCGACCGGGCGATAGGGCACGCGGACATTAGCGGCGAAGTGGTCGATTTGGAAATTCACCTCCTGCGCCGCCACGACCCCATATATCGAGCCGATATGTGCGGCAGCGGCGTCGATCAGCCGTTGGATCTCCATGTCCTCTTCGGTCTCGTCGAGCCGGAGATGCAGCTTGGCGTCCGCGAGGTCGATAAAGCCGGGCATCGTGCCTCCTAGAAGTGGGCGGGCTCAGGAAGCCCGCCCGCCAGATCAGGCCTGATTCGGCTGCGGATTGTCGTGGCCATGTCCCTTCAGGACGATGGCGGACAGAGCCGTGCCGGTGCCGTGGGTGCCGCTGAAGTCGGGCAGCAGCTTGAGGAAGCGCTTTCCACCCTTGTACCCGAAGCGATAGGCGGCAGCGGCCGCGTGCGCACTGGTAAGGGCCTTGATGATGCCCCCATTGGCCACGCCCGCGACGCCGAGCACGTCCTTGAGCTCGACAGCGGTGTAGGTGACGTCATCGTCGGAATGCGTCAGCTTGAACTCGATCTTGTTCGTGCCGCTGAAATTGATGCCGCCGACGCCGACCGCCAGCAGGATCTCGGCAGCATCGTATCCGAGAAGATCGATGGCGATCGGCACAGGATCGTCGGTCAGTACAGCAGGCGCGAACGCAAGGGTCGCCAGAATGGCGGAGTGAAGATCCTTCATGGATTTTCTCCAGAATTGAGGAAGCAGGAAGCCGCCGGCGGCGCGCCGGCGGCCAGAAAGCCAGAAAGCCAGAAAGCTGGCCCGATCAGTTGATCAGGCGGAGCACTTCAGGAGCTTGATGGCCTCGAAGTTGGTGATGCCGCCACCGACCCGCTTCGTCGTGTAAAACTTCACGAAGGGCTTGTTGGTATAGGGGTCGCGCAGCAGCTGCGTTCCTCGGCGATCGGCGATCGTGTAGGCCTTCTTCCAGTCGGCCACCGCGACAGGAAATTTGCCCGCGGCAAGACCATCCATATAGTCATCGGTGTAGGCGGGCTTGCCCAGGATGGTGCCAACCTGGTCGGCGGCAGTGGGCGCAGCCCACAGATAATTGCCCTGCCCGTCCTTCCACTTACGGATCTCGGCCATGACGGAATCCGAAGTCAGGAAGGCGGCGCCGTTGCGGTATCCCTGCCGCAACGCGAACAGCAGGTCGATAAGTGCATCGGCGGGATTGGTCGAGGCGAAAGCCGCCGCTGCGCCGGTCTTCACGAAGCCGACCTTGCCCCAGGCGTAGTTCGCATTGGCGACTGTATCATAAGCGAGGATGCCGCGCGGCTTGTTCTTGCCGTTGCCGGAAATGAACGATGCACCTTCCTCCTCGCTGAACTCGATCGCGAGCTCGTCCGCGAGCCAGCCCGCGACGTCGAACCGCGCATCATCCAGCAAGGTTTGGGTCACCGCCGGTTCGGCGTAGATTTCCCCAAACGGTATGGAGAGCTCACGCAGTGTCGGCGTGCTGGTGGAGGCGCGCGCATCCTCTTCGCCGGTCCAACCCGACGTCGCGCCGCCGACATTGACCAGCTTGCGGTAACCGCCGCTGCCAACGGAAATGACGCGCGCCAGTTGGCGCATCACGGACATGGTGCCAAGCACGCGATCGATGCCCTGCTCCCAATCGACAGGAACAAGGTAACCGCCGTCTGGATCGGACTGGGTCGTCAGGGCAGCGTTGACCGAAAGCTGGCCCAGATCTGCATCGACATCGCCACGGCGGAACCAGGTCGCAAAGGCGGTGCTATGCTGACGCTCGTCGGCACTGAGGCCGTCGCTCGCGCCGCCTCCAAGCTGCGCCGCAGAAAGAGCGGCCGACAGCCGGTCGATTTCGGCATTGATCGGCGTGATCAGCGCATCGACTTCCGCCTGCGTAGTGCGGCCCTCGTCGGCCTCGTCCTGCTTGCGGCGCAGTTCGGTCACGGCGGCCTGGATCTGCTGGATGAGCGTCATCGGGTTTTCGTTGTCCGCGCGGGGCAGGACGATGACGGCACGGGGCGTGGGCAGCGGGTTCGCCGGGATCGCCGAAGGACGGGCGGACGCGACGACGGTGCGGGCGACGGCGCCCGCCAGAGAAGTCATTTTCATGCTGGGAAACTCCCTATTTGAAGGAAGCGAGGAGCCCCTTCAGGGCCTCGCTGAGCTTGGGGTCGCCAGCGCCAGGCGTGACGTCCGATTCGAGGGCAGCGCCCGGCGTGCCCTTCAATGCTTTGATGCGGGCGCGCGCCTGTGTGCGCGTCATGCCCGCGGCGACGAGAGCGAGCTCCATCGCGCGAAGGTCGTTGATCCGCCGATCCTCGGCCTGGGCGCTTTCGTCGACGGTAAGCTGGTCGGCCGAGAGGAGCGCGTTCGCAAAGCCGCGCTCTATGGCAGTGCTGCCCGACATGAAGGTCTCGGCATCCATCCACTTACCGATATCTGCGGGGTCCGACCCCGAGCGCGCGGCATAGACGTCCACCATGGCGGCGTCGAAGGGGGCGAGCCATTCGGCGGTCTCGGCCATATCGTGCCGGTTGCCCATGGCGATGACCCAGCAATTGTGGATCATGAGGAAGCTGGCGGCGCCGATTTCCACCGTGTCTCCCGCCATGGCGATAACCGACGCAGCCGACGCGGCCATTCCCATCACCTTCACAGTGATGTTTTTCGGATGCTCCCGAAGAACGTTGAAGATGGCAAAACCCTCGAAGAGATCGCCGCCATAGCTGTTGATATGGACTTCCACATCGCGGTCGCCGATCGCGCGCAGCTGTGAGGTAACCTTCTTCGCCGTCACCCCGCCGCCGGACCAGTAATCCTCACCAATGCTGTCGAAGATCGTGATGACGTTGTCGCCCTGGGCAACTGCCCTGACGCCGGCGGCAGTCTCGCCATACCGGTCCAGAACCGACGCCGGCGTGAAGGCCTGAAGCTTCTTGTCGGCGGGAAGCGGGAGCGCGCCGGGGCGCGCGCTCGCGAACAGGCGCGGCGCGTTACGCATCATCGTCTTCGATTTCCTTTTTGGACTTGCTGTCGCCGCCGGCGGTGTTCGGCGGCGGGTAGTATATGTCGCCGCCTTCACGCGGGTTCTCGTCTTCGAGCTCCAGCACCTTGTTGGGGCTATAAACGCCCCACTGCAGCGCCTTCACATAAGCTTCCCACCGCGCCTTCAGGTCGCCGCGGACTAAGGCATTCCGATTGAAGCGCGCATAGATCGCCGGGTTGGCGATCATCGCGCTCAGTTCTTCTTCCCACATGACCAGGTGATCATCGAGAGTGTACGCAACAAAGCCGTTGGACTTCTGCTCGAGGCCGGTGCCCCAATTGCTGTCCGAGCCGCTATTGTCGCCGATCATGCTCGGCGGGACGCCGAAGAACATGCAAATTTCGGAGCGCGAGAGCTTCTGCCCTTCAATCCACTGCATGTCGGTCGGGCTGAGCGAGATCTTCTCCCACTTCAGCCCTTCTTCGAGCAGCAGCACGCCGCCATCCTTGTCGCCGCCCGAGCGGAAGTCCTCCAGGGATCGCTGCAAGTTGTTATAGGCGCTGTCGCTGAGCGTTTTTCCATCCGGCATAGAGACCGCGCCAGACGGCCGCGCACCATGCTTGAAGGTGGCGGCGACTTGCCGGTCACGCGCGCGCGCCTGGCCGATCGTCTCTCTCGCATAGGTCAACGGGGTCACGCCGCTGTAACCATTGAGCGTCAGGCCATAGAGGTGGAACATATCCTGCTGGCTGACAGTGATGCGGCTGCCATTTTTACGAACCACATCATATTCCAGCGCCAGGTCGTCGCGCTGACGGACGGTGACCCGATCGGGATGGATAGGAATCAACGCTCGGACTTCACCGCGCGACACAGATTTCAACGCGAAAGCGTTGCCGCGCAGCAGGACGTGCGCCTGCATCATGCGCTTGAATTGCGCTGGCCGCTGCCAGCTGTTGGGCTTCCGCCGGATCAGCTGAGCAACCGCATGGTCGGATGCGTCGACGCGCGTGCGATCATCAACCCTCCGCTTCACGTCGATCGGCAAGGTCGCGACCTTGCCGGCGATCAGGCGGACGCAGCCGAAAACGGCTCCGATGCGCATTGCGGTTTCCGGCGTTACCACTTCACCAGTCAGCCCGGCCTCGCCCCGCAGCGCGGCCTCCAGCTGCTCGGGCGTGGAGATCTCGATCCCGGCGTCTGGAATCACGGATTGCGCGCGCGGCACACCCGCCCCCGGCGAGCGCCCGAGGAGGCGGTCGAACAGATTCATGCACTCTCCTCAGAGGACGCGGGCGCCGCGGCCCTCGTAAACAGATGGGCCACCGCCCAACTCGACATTGTCGGCTGCGCCAGCGCCCATGGCGCTGGTGACCAGGCCGTCGATCCGGCCCCGAGATTTCTTCTTGTCGAACCAGCGGTTCTTCAGCCCATCTTCCGCGATGTGGGCGTTGCTCGCGCACCAGTAGGTGATTGGCGAGGCATCGATGACGATCTGTTGGTCGAGGATGCGGTCCTCAAACCGTTCGATCGACCGCGGCATACACAGTTGCCGATCCTCGAATTTCACCCTCGGACCCTGCATATGCTTCACCAGCATCAGGCCGCGGCCCGCAGGTTTGTCCTTGCCCTCGAAGCGCCACACCTCGAAGCCGATGTTTTCGCAGGCGGTTTCGAAGTCCGCCATCTTCGCCGGGTCGAAGACCAGTTCGACAACGTTGTGGCCGGCGCAGATCTCCGAGACCTTCGCGGCTACATAGGTGTAGTCGATGGTGGTGCCTGGGGTGGCCGTCAGCCAGCCCTCCTCCACCCATTCTTCATACGGTGCGTTATCCGCGCTTGCTCGCTCCTTCAGCCGGTCCTCGACGGTGAAGTAATAGGTCTTCTGCCACAGCTTGCCGTCCTCATCGAGCCAGGTGGCGGTAAGTGCGGTGAGATCGTTCTTCTTCGACAGGTCGAGGCTGAGCCAGCAGCGGCAGTTCTTCAGCCTTTCCAGCTCGTCGGCCGATATGACTTTCTGAACAGCTGCCCACTTATCCTCGGCAATCCAGAAATCGACGGCGCCGGTCGGTATGCCGAAGTAGAGGCGCTTGATCGAGGACGCCTCGGAAGGCTTCGTCTTGGCAGTTACAACCTCTTCGCGAATGTTGGCGATCGGGTAGGTGATGCCCAGCGCCGGCAGCGCTTTGATCCAACACGCCTCATTTTCGAGAACAGTCTTTCGGTCCTTCTCGTCGACCCGGGCGACGAATGAGAAGGCGGTGTCGTCGCGCTTCAGGCCCTTGGCGATCGCCTGATAAAGCTCGGAATATTGCGTGCCTACGATCTGCGATGTCGCCGGCGTATTGGACCCCATGAGGAGCATCGCCGAGCCCGCGACCTTGGTAATCGCTCGGCGCCAGGTCACCAGCTGCGAGTCCGTGCGGAACTCGTGGATCTCGTCGGCCAGTACCAGCCGCGGGCGAGGCCCTGACTGATTTTCGCCGCTCGCCAATGGCAGGAAAAACGACTGAGACGTGGGATGCTCGATCTTGTGGACGTTGTCGCCTTCACCCCGAAGGACGACATGCCCTTCACTCTCGAGCGTCTCCCCATCGTCGTAACCCGGGATCTGCGCCCGGCACATGGCGGCGGCATCCTTGAACAGGACGTTCGCAGTGTTCTTGTCGCCGCCGATCGCATAGACCGGTGCGCGCGGAAAGCCGCACCAGCCCATCGCATAGATGCCCAGCCCGCCCATCATGGGCGACTTCGCTTGGCCCTTCCCGGTTTCGATGTAAGCCGAACGAAACCGCCAGCGACCTTCTGCAGTCACCCATCCCATCAATGAGCCGACGCAGAAAACGTGGTAAGGCAGCAGGTGGAATGGCTGGCCTGCTTTTGGCCCGTCCGTGATGGTGAATACCGACGGGAAGAAATCCAGCGCGCGTTGCGCCAGTTCTGGCCGCCAGTGGTAATCTTTCAGATCGCGCAAATCTCGAAGATGGCGCTCGGCCGCATGACGGACCAATTCGCCAACGACGAAATCGCCACGAACGGCTGCCTCTGCCCACGCGGTTGTGGGATCGGAGGCCTTACCCCTTCGGCCCGAGGAACGCGTCGGCACCAGCGCTGCGCTCCCGTTTCTTCGTCACCTTCGCGACCTTGCCGCGCCGTTGCGGAGACAGGCCCAGCTGCGCTTCCAGTCGTTCGGCAGTCTTCTCGGCCTCGCTCTGGGCCTTGAAGTGGATGGACAGCCGGGAAATGGCGCGCGGGTTATTGTCTGCAGGCTCATCCACCACGCCGAGCTTGGCGACCTTGGCGGCCGCGCGATCATAATTCAGGTAGGCGAGCACCAGGCGCTGCACAGAGTGACCATTGGCTTCCGCCAAGGTTTCCCGCGCCTGCATTTCACCGATGATCCGCGCCCAATGTGCTTTCGCGGCCGCGATCTCGACCTTGTCCTCGCACAGCGCCTTCCAATCCGGTTCGGGGAACCGATCTTTTGCTTTTGCGGACGTCCGCGCCATCGCTCAAGCCCCCGAACTTTTTACTTTGGAAATGCTCTCGCCGCACATGAACCGGAGATGCGGTGTCCGCCCCCGGGTCGCCCAGACTTTCGCCTCACCCCCCCCTACCTGCCCTGCATCGGGCCCAGGGGTGGGTCGGGTCGATGGGGCGACCTGCCGCGTCGCAGCCCCGCTGGTGCGGCGTGGTGGCGTGGCCGAACTGCTCGGCCGTGACCTGCTTGTGGTGCGGCTCGCAGAGGTTTCGGGTGTTGTCGTCCTCGTCGCTGCCACCCAGGGCCAGCGGGTCGATATGGTCGACGCGGGTGGCGAGCTCGGTGCGGCCCTGAGCCAAGCACATCTCGCACAGCCCGTTCGTCCGCTTCAGGCGGCGCTGGCGCTGGCGCTGGCCGGCGCGACCGCGCAGGCGTTCAACCGGCATTCGGCTCTAGGCCAACGGTTAGGTCCACCCTAGCGGTCCAGCGCTGCACCGAATAGCTTGGTGAACCCTGCGTCTCTTGCTCGATAACCAGTGTTGCTGCGTCTATCTCGTCCTCGGTCAGCTTCGCAGCGTCCAAGCTGGCGGAGATGATGGCTCGCTTGAGGTCAAGCCAGTCGAGCGACACCCTCACGTCACGACGATGGATGGTCTCGTCCTTGATGACCTTGGGCATCCTACGCCTCCTTCACCGTCTCGGCCTCGATCGTGGCGAGCAGCTGGCCCGCGATGACCTCGACGGTCGATACCTCCAGCTTGGACAGGACGAACCCGGGCAGATGGATGGCATACTCGTCCAGCCCATCGAGCCACCAGCGGGCGGTCTCACCATCGACGGCGATCGTCACCTCATGCAGGCCACCCATGAACATGGCGGCGTCCCAAGGCTTGTGCGCCTCTCCCGTCACCCGCATGGCGCATCCCGCGACCTCGGCCGAGCGACCGAGGCTTTGCTTCAGCCGCTCGCCGGCCAAGAGATAGCCGGTCATCCGGCGGAAACGTCGATGGTGATCGCCTGCCATGCGGCCTGGGCATTGTCGCGCCAATGGATGCGCAGATAGCGCTTCGATCCGATGACACGCATGCTGTCCCGGATCGCCTTCATGGCCCGCTGCCAGCGGTCGTCCGCGATCTGCAGGCGCAACAGGGAGATAAGGCCGGTGCGATTGATGCGGCCTTGGCTGTCCACGTCAAAGGCGCGCGTGATCAGCGTCTGGATCTCGGCCCGGCTATCGGCCGACCATTCGCGCAGGCACTCGTCGACGATGCCCTTGGCGACCTGAAGCTCTGGCCCGAACTCGATATTCTCGGCGACGGCCACGGTGATCTTCAGCAGCCCGTCATAGCTGGTGAAGGTCAGATTGCCCTTCGATCCGCCGCGCTTGGCGTCATATTCCTGCTCGAGCAGCGCGACGAAGGCGTCAACGTCATCGAAGCTGTGCTGGCGGAAGCGCGCAACCTGCGCGGAAAGCGGAAGAGCAAAGCCGATGATGCGGCGGACCAGTTCGTCCTGCAGCTTGTCGGTGTCCTTGACCGCGACGTCGGGGATCAAGCCGCCATCGGCATTGATCCAGTACCGCTTGTCGTCGATCTCGCGCCAGCCATTCGCCGGCGACACAACGCCGTCGCCGGGCCCGGCGCTCGCTGTGTCGGCCGCATTTACGCGCGTCACGCTGCTACGGTCCCGATCATGCGGTCAACCATGGCGCGGCTGCGGTCAGCCGCCTCGTTCGCGCGCAATTTCGCGAGCATGCCTCGCAGCAGGCGCTTGGACACCCGCAACTCGCCATTGCCCTGCGCTAGGCTTTCCAGCGCGGCAATATCGACCTCGTTCACATCACCGCTCCTTCACCAGGCTGCCCACGAAGTGTTGCCTTGCGTCCCGCTGGCGACCGGCGGCGCTGACGGCGCACGCTGACCACGAAAGGGGGCGACGATGGAGGCCGCGATGGCTTGGGCGCGCTCTTCAAGGGCTTCCAGAGCAAGGTCATGGCGGCCACGGGGGGGAAGGCGAGCATCGCGGATCAGCCGGTCCAGCGCATCGCTGGCATGTTCAAGGCTGTCAGGGATCGAAGGCCGGGTAGGCAAAGCAGCCATGACGAACCTCCATCGACGCAAAAAGCCCGCTGGCGTGGGGACCAGCGGGCTCAGGACGCAATTAGCGCGGGGTCGTTTTTGCCGCTTCGGTGGCCACTTTGGGAGTACCGTTATTGTTCCGGTCTCCATTTTTCTGCAGGTCCGATGTCACTTATATGTTGACGCCTGCTCCGGTGTCACATATAAGTGACGGCATGGAAACGCAGCAAACCCCGACCTTCGCAAAGTGGTTCGACGGCCTGAAGGACACCAAGGCCAAGTCGAAGATCGCCGCTCGCATCGCTCGGGTCCAGATCGGCCTGATGGGCGATGTGAAGGCGGTGGGCGGCGGCGTTTCGGAACTGCGGATCGACTTTGGCCCCGGATACCGCGTCTATTTCACGAAGCGGGGCCAGCAGCTGATCATCCTGCTGGTGGGTGGCGACAAGGGCAGCCAGCAGCGGGACATCGGAAGGGCAAAGGAAATGGCGGCTCAGATACCCTGAGCCGCCGAACGGAAGGAACCGCCCATGACTATAGAGCTCAAGCCGTTCGACGCGGCTCAACATCTGACCGATCCTGAAGATCAGGCGGAACTACTGGCGGATGCGTTCGCGTCCGGCGATGCCAGCGCGATCGCGGCTGCCATCGGTATTGTCGCGCGCGCACGCGGCATGACCGAACTGGCGAACGAAACCGGCATCAAGCGGCAGGCGCTCTATCGCGCCTTCAGCGATCAGGGAAACCCGACGCTCGAAACGCTGCTGAAGGTGCTGCCGGCGCTCGGCCTGCGGATGCGCGTGGAGCAGGCAGCCTAGAGCAGTCCCGCATGGGCCGCGACCAAGTCGGCCGCGTCCACCTCCTTGCGCACCTCGCGGAATAGCTGCGCCCAACGCGCGAGTGCTTCCGTCAGCAACCGGCGGGCGCGGCGCGGGTGCATGCCATGCAGCGCGGCCGCGCGCGCGAGGCCGACGTCGCGCACGATGATGTCGAGCACCATCTTTGCGACGGCGGGCCCCATCTGCGCGCGCCAGCGGGAATAGGCCATCTCCATCCACACGCTGAACAGCGCCTCGTGGAAGGCGTCACCATGGCGGGACGTGTCCACCCGCGTTTCGAGGCTGGCGGTCCGCACGCCGGCGTCGGCCATGATGCGCTCGACGGCGGCCGCGATCTCCTGCGACCAGGCGAGCTCGTCATCGCTCAGATAGCCCGACGCATGCAGCCGCGCGATCGCGCCGGCGCGCTGGCGACTGTGCGCCTCATGCGTTTCCGGCGTCCCTTCCCGCTTGTGCGACCAGCGCTTCAGCAGATCCGCGCGATCCTTGCGCAACCGGCGCTGCTCCAGATCGGTGCGCTTGCGGACGTTGGCGGCGCTGGTTGGCGCGGAGGGAATGGGCTGCATCATCATCCGGACGCTGATGCACGCGCGCGCGCGCGTTCGGCAGTGCCGTTTCTGTTCCGCTCAGCAGATTTTCAGACGGCCGCCCTCGTCCAGGTCGAGCAGTGGCGGCGGGGGCGCGAGGAGCTCCATCCGCCCCGGATTGACGATATAGCCAATCGCCTGCAGCTGGCGGATCGCCTCCTCATGCCCGCTGATAGGCGTGATCCCGCGCGGCTTGCCCAGCACGCGGTGGATGCGCTGCTCCCGCTCCAGCTTGCGGATGGCGTCGTGGATCCGCGATCGCGCGCATTGCAGGGCGTTCGCCATTTCGGTGATGGTGGGCCCCACCCCATGCGCTGCATAGAAGGCGCGGATGAAGTCGAGCAGCTGCTCCTTGCGGCTGCCCATCGTCGGCGTCAGCCGGATCGCCTCGACCTGCATCTATGATGCCTCCCTGAAGCGCTGAAACATATGGGTAAATTAGGGGGAAAGATAGGTGCGCGCCTTACCGCATCCGGGCGAGCGCGTTCTTCCACGTCCGCTCGTCCGGCACTGGCAGAATGACGATCGGCCATGCCTGGCTGGCCTCGATCATCACGGGACGCCGCTTCATGCCGGTACCGATGCGGCACGGCCGACAATAGAATCGCTCGCGCGCGTCGCGGAAGCTGTCCGGCCAGCCTTTCCGGTGGAATTTCCACCACAACCCGGCAGGATCGAAATGATTGAAATGGCCGCACTGGCACGCGACACGAACCGCCTGCCGGTGCAGCACGCATTCGAACATCGTGTCCGGCACAAGAATGCTGCCAATCGAGCGCACGTCGATCCTCCATATGCGAACATATGGAGAACAATAATGGAGTCGGTCAATCCGAAAGCAGTATCACGGACAGCGCATTTGCAACGGTATCGGGCGCTTCGATCACGGCTTCATGTTAGGGCTAGACGCCTTAACTGTTGGCGGCACTCCCTCCGGACACTTCAAGCTTCCGACTAAAGCCCCCCTGTAGAGAAGAGCATTTTCCAGCTGGCAGCCGGTCACCATGACAACTGCTTTGCGTCGCTGGTCGAGTTCCCACGGCGTGGGGACCACCACCAAGCTCTTGTTGACCACCAGCGTGCCCTTGTCGGTCACCTTCACGCGGTAGATGACCCCATCGACGTCCACCTTCGCTTGCTGTGACTTGCCGGCGGTCGCTGACGTGGCGGATGCGAGCAGCACCAATCCGAAAAATAACTTCACCCTCCCCCCCTAAATTCCTGCCGGTCATGAAGAGCGGCTTTTCCCCCTCCGCCGCGCGCGTGAACCGTCTCGGACGGCGGTGCACCTCCCGCCAGCGACCGGGCTATTTGAAGGATGGCGCGCCGATCGGCGGGAGAGAGGCTGCTGAAGCAATCGACCAAGTCTTTCGACTCAGAGTCGAGCGTAGGCGTTGGAGGTCCATCGCCCACGGGATCGTCAGTCTCGCCGATTAAGTATGCAGGCGTGGTGTTGAGCTCTCGCGCGATTTTAAGGAGACTTCGCGAAGTGCGAGATTCTCCACGGATCAAAGAGTTAATGGTGCTCTGACGAATACCAACGCGACGCGCCAGTTCGGCCTGCGATATGCCGGTTTCACCCAACCTCTGTTCGATGCGGGCACCTAACGTCATGGCTGATTATATCTAACGAAAATACGGTAGCAGCAATTTCGATTTTCCGTTTGACGAGGTAACGAACCGCCGTTAGCTAAACGGAATGGCGTTAGAGCATGAATCCGATTCACCGCTATGTCTCGCGGTAAGAGCCGCTGGCTCTCAGTCGGCCTTTGGTCGTCTGTTGCAAAAGCGGCAGTCGGTCATTTTCGGATGGCTTCGCGATAACCGTCCTCTCCCCGCCGAGCACGTCCTCGCCGTCGAAGAAGCGACCGGCATTTCCCGCCACGATCTTCGCCCGGACATCTACCCGCGCGACGAAGCGCCGCTCCTGCGCGAGGGCGATTCGCTCGAAGGCGTGCGGCCATGATCCTGTCATGCATCGCGGCTATTCGCTTCGCAGGCGACCGTCTCGGGCGATCGGCAGCCGCTGCCGCCCCAAACCTCTTCACCCCCGGCACCACTCGTTGCGGACCCATTGCCGGGCAACCTGCCGCCGCCGGATATGACGTGAACAATCACCCGGCGGCGGGCTCTCTCTTTCTCGGGCGCTCCGGCCGCCCTGGACCCATCGCTGCCTGGCCGGGCGCGAGGTCTATCCCGCGCCTTCGGGTCGCACCTCGTGCTGCGGGAGCCGGACAATGACGCGGCCGCGCCCCGCCCTTTCCATCGACGCGGCGATCGCGCGCGTGATGGCGCAGCTGGGCAGCTGGGCGGAGGTCGCGCGCGTCACCGGATATGCGCACCCGCGCCAGTGCGAGAAATGGGGCGCATTCGACATCGCCGAGGAAGGCGACATCGAGGCGCGCGACATCCCCATGCGCGCCGCCGTGAAGCTCGATATCGCCTTTCAGGCGGCGGGCGGCACCGGCGCGCCGATCCTTGAGGCCTATGCCGATCTCGTGAAGATCGCCGCCGCCGAGGCTTTTGGCGACAAGCAGCGCCTGCTCGAGGCGACGATGGCCTTCATGCACGAGAATGGCGAAGCCGAGCTTGCGCTGATCGAGGCGACGAAACCCGACGCCGGCGAAGCCGAACTCGCCAACGCGCGCAAGCAGCTGATCGATGTCCGTCAGGACGTGGACGAAATCCTCGCCGGCATCAGCGCCCGCCAGCGCAGCCCGCCCTAGCCCCCGCTGGGGGACGCCCCACCAACCAAAAACCATGTCCTAACCGGCCAGCCTGTAGCGTCTGACGCGCTTTCGGGATGGCTTTTGTGTTGCCCGCGCGGACGGACTTGAACGTCCGCGCAAACAGAAGGCGCAGGCGCGCTGATGATGACCCCCGGCACCTACCTGAAACTCCGCCGCGTGGCCGCCGGCCTTACCCTCATGGACGTGGCCGCGATGGTCTCGACCAACCCGCGCTATGGCGAGATCGACAAGGTCGCATGGATCGACCGCATCGAGCGCGACATTGCTGCACTGAGCCCCGACGTCATCGCCACGCTCGCCGACGCCTTCCGCTTCTCCCGACAGGTGCTGCTCCGACTCATCACCCTGCGCAGCTACGGTCCAGACGCGGGCGAGGAGCCGCGCATCTGCCACCTGTGCGGCTGCACCGAACATGACGCCTGCCTGGATCAAGCCACCGGCCATGGCTGCGCCTGGTCCGGCCCCGACACCTGCACCTCCTGCACCGGAAAGGATCTGCCCCATGCGGCATGAAGCTATCCACCCCATGGCCTGCGCCTGCGACCGCTGCGCCGGGCCGGCAAAGCCGACGCCCTATGTCCCCGACGTCGTCGATCCCGCCGATCTCGCCGCCGCCCGCGCGGGCTTGATCCTTGGCGCTTTGACCGTAGGCATGCTCGCCACGGTGAAATTCGGGCCGGGCGTCGCGGAATGGCTCACCCGCTGATGCCGGATGCCGACTTCTCGCCGGACGATATCGCCAAGGCGCAGGAGATCGCCAATGCGATCACGCTCGCCTGCACCCCGGCGCAGCACAACGCCATGCTGCCTTTCTGCGCGGAGCCGAACCTCAATCCCATCACCCTGCCGCTCGGCATGGCGAACCATCACGTCAACGGCCTCGCCGTCTCGCTCGGCACCCTGCAGCCGGATCTGCGCGACCGCCTGATTGCGAACATCCCCGGCCAGATTCAGGCCGCCATCGAAGGATCCTCATCATGAGCGAGGGCAACATCGCGGCCGACCATCTGCGCCTCCTGATCGAGCGCATCGAGCGCCTTGAGGATGAGAAGAAGGGCCTCGGCGACGACATCAAGGACGTCTACCTGGAAGGTAAGGCGACCGGATACGACACCAAGATCATGCGCCAGATCATCCGGCTGCGGAAGATGCAGCCGCATGACCGGCAGGAGCAGGACGCGATCCTGCGCACCTACCTTGCAGCGCTGGGGATGGAGTGATGGTCGCCTCCATCGACCTTCTTCCGCCAATCGCGGCCGAGCCGATCGAGCCCTTCTCGATCCCCATCCTGCTGGATGACAACGGCTGCGCCTGGATCCCGGACGGCTTCCAGGCCGGCTGCTTTCGTCTTCTCCCGGTGGGCGAAGGCGCATCGCTGGGATGGGCGCCGATCCCTGAAATGAACAAGGCACTCATTTCGATATGGGGCGGCAATCCCTTCGCGCCGACCGGCGAGGCCATCGCCATCGCGATCAGCCGACGCGGCCTGCGCGGGATCATCGCTGGCCTGCAGTCGATCGATGCGCAGATGGAGGGTATGTAGCAATGCCTTACGCGACGAGGATCCGACGTCGGCCCTACTCGGCGGATGAACTCCGCGCGATGTTCGCGGAGGGCGACAGCGTCTCCCAGGTCGCGAACCGCGCCTACCGCCTTGACCGCTCCATGACCAAGGACCGCGTGCGCGCGATCCTCTTCGATGGGGCGCCGGCATGAGCCGCGACCGGATCGAGGTGCGGGAATGCGATCGCTGCAAGGCGAAGGTAGAAGCGCGCGAGCTCGATGCCTTCGCGCGGTGGGGTTCCGGTACGATCACAGGCGAGCGGGAAGGCCGACCGGTCGGCTTCGCAAACGCGGACTTCTGCCCGGATTGCCTCGACTTCATCGTCTCGTGGTTCGGTCAGGTCATGCGCGAACGCGACGAGAAGCGCACCGTCAGCGCTCCGACGCGCGCGCCCCGTCCGCCCGCCAAGGAGATCGCGGCGAAGCTGATCGCGGATAATATCGCCCGATCGCCCGAGCTCGACGACTATCTGGCCCGTTTGGACGCCATCACCAGCCTGGATGACCTGCAGGAGTATCAGGCGAGCAACGGCCTCAGGCTTATCGAATGGCTGGCCGATCCCGCGCTGTCCGAGCGAGTCCAGGCTGCGCATTATGCGGCGTTCGAACGGCTCGAAAATCCCTTGCAGGATGAGGAGCAGGCCGATGTCTGACGACTTCGACCCCGCGTTTGTCGATTTCGACGCCTATTTGAAAGGCCGATACACGCCGCCACCTGAACTCGTGGCGCTGCCGGATTGGCAACTGATCAGCACCGGGTGGGGCGGCAAGGGTTTCGGTATCGAGGAACTCGACGATCGTGCCCGCGCTTCTGCCGGAGTGGCAAAGCCATGAAGCCGAACCCCGGATATTGCCCGGCGGAAGCCGAGGGCAAGCGGGTCCGGGTCTGGCTCGTCCATGGGCGCGAAGGCTCCTGTGACGACAATCCCATGAGCCCTCCGGGCTGGGCGGCCGATGGCCGGACCGGCTGCAACTGGGCGATCACCGGATCGCAGTTCGACATCGCCTTTTATCAGGTGATCCAATGAGCGCCGCAGCCGTCCTCTGCGCCTGCGGCGAATGTCGCGCGCTCGATGCCGAATTTCCGAATGACGGCCATCAGTTGGCTCTGGTCACGTGCCCGGAGCCAACGCTGATCACGGCCGCCCAAGATCGCTCGTCTGCCATCCCCCCAATGCAACCGGCAGACGATGCGACCCCGCGCCGGGCGAATGCCCTGTCCCGGCGCGGGGCAACCTCCCTTCCAAACCTCCCCACCAAGGAGAATCTGCCCAGGAGAAGTCCCATGTTTAAGACAATGACGATCGGCGAGCTATGTGTTTCGCCATATAATGTTCGCACCAACCAGGCCGACGCCACCGCCATCGTCGGCATGGCGGAGTCGCTCCTGAAGCGCGGCCAGCTTTATCCCTTGGTCGTTCATCCGATGCCGACCAGGCCGGGAAAGAAGAAGCTCCATGGCGCGCTTGCGGGCGGCCGTCGGTACCGCGCGTTCAGCCTGCTGATCACGCAGGGAAAGCTGCCTGCCGACCATCCGATTACCGTCATCGTCCGGGACATCACCGATGAAGGCGAATTGCGCGAACTAAGCCTGGCCGAGAACATCGTCCGTGTGGATCTGCGCGATTATGAGAAATATGCTGCCGTCGCCCTGGCGCACCGCAACGGCCGAACCTTTCAGGAGATCGCCGACACCAACGGCCAATCGGTCGAGGTCATTCGCCAGTGGAACCGCCTCGGCAATCTTGCCGAGCCGATCTTCGAGGCTCTCGAGAAAGGCGAAATCGGCACGCGCCACGCGATGGCGTTCGGCGCGACTGACGATCATGAAATGCAGATGCACGCTTTCCGCGCATTCATGCTGCGCGGCGACCGCGAGCAATCCCACGCGCCAAGCATCATTCGCCGGCTGTTGAAGGT
>JACESO010000064.1 GCA_013911745.1 Sphingobium sp.
CAGGAACAGGGCGAAGGCGGCAAGGAGGCGGCGCGGAGTCATGGCTTGCATCTAGGGCGGCAGGCCAGGCGGCGCAACCGGGTCAGCGCGCCGAACCGTGCCGGGGCAGGGCGGCAGCCTCGCGGGCCAGGGCCTCGATCTTTTCCGCGTCGACTGGCCCCTTGGGCACGACCCAGCTGCCGCCCACGCATTTGATGAAGGGCTGGGCCAGCCATTCGGGCGCGTTCTGAGGCGTGATCCCGCCGGTGGGGCAGAAGCGGGCGGTGTGCAGCGGCGCGGCGAGCGCCTTCAGCGCGGGAAGCCCGCCCGACGTTTCCGCCGGGAAGAATTTGAAGTGGGAAAGGCCCATGTCCATGCCGCGCATGATGTCGGCGGCGGTGGCGGTGCCGGGCAGGAAGGGAATCCCTGCGTCGAGCGCCGCCTTGCCGAGAGGCTCGGTGAGGCCTGGGCTGACGACGAACCGCGCGCCCGCCTTCATGGCAGATTCCAGTTGCGCGGGGTTGAGCACCGTGCCCGCGCCCACGACAGCGCCTTCCACCTGCGCCATTTCGCGGATCACGTCGAGCGCGGCGGGGGTGCGCAGCGTCACTTCCAGAGCGGGCAGGCCGCCCTTCACCAGCGCTTGCGCGATGGGGAGGGCATCCTCCACCCGCTCGACCACCAGCACCGGGATCACCGGGGCCAGTTCCATCACCTGCGCGACGGTCAGGTTGCTCATCTTCACTTCTCCCTAAAGGCTGCGGCGGCGCCGAACAGCCCGATTTCTTCGTGGATGGCGCAGCGGATCGGCACGGTCGCCATCAGGCTTTCGAACCGGCCCTTCGCCTTGAAGCGGGTATGGAAGCCGCTTTGCGTCAGAAAATCCTTCATCCGCTGGGTGAGGCCGCCGGCCAGCACCACGCTATGCGGGCCATGGGCCAGCGCCAGGTCGCCCGCCACCGAGCCGTAGCACATGCAGAAACGCTCCAGCGCGCGGCGGGCGAAGGGGTCGCTGCCGTCGAGAGCCGCCTGCCACAGTTCGGGATCTTCCATCAACACGACCCGCTCATGGCCGATCGTCGCCAGCGCCTTGTAGATATAGTTGAGGCCCGGCCCGGACACGATGCGTTCGGTCGATACGCGCAGGAACTTGTCGCGCAGATAGGACAGGATGCGTTCTTCGATATGGTCGAGCGGCGCGAAATCCAGATGGCCCCCTTCGGTCGCGATGACATGCGGCTCGCCATTGTCATAGGCGATCATCGCCACGCCCAGGCCCGTGCCCGGTCCCATGACGGTGACGCCGCCATCATAGGGGAAAGGCCGGTCCTCACCGAAGAGCAGCGGCAGATTTTCAGGAGGCAGGCGCGAGACAGCGAAAGCGACAGCCTCGAAATCATTGACCAGGCGGACGGTGCGGACGCCGATATCCTGCGCCAGCGTGTCGGCGCGGATCACCCAATTGCTGTTGGTCAGCTTGATGACCTCGCGCCCGATCGCGGTGGCAAAGGCGATGGAGGCCGCATCAGGCAGGTCGCCCGCGCCGGCCTTCTTCTCATCCTCCGCAAAGGCGGCCCAGCAAGCCTGGAGGCTGGGATATTCCTCCACCTTATATTTGCGCACCGTGCCGAGCGTGGGCACGCCCTTTTCGTCCAGCGAGGCGCGGGCGAACCGGGCATTGGTCCCGCCGATGTCGGCGGCGATGATATCGGTCATCAGGGCATCCATTCTTTTACTCGTCATCGCAGCGAAGGCTGGGATCTCAGGAGGGCCGGGTCGCGCCGTGCCGCTTGAGATGCCAGCCTTTGCTGGCATGACGATGATTATTGAAGCTCAGTTTCCATCGCCGCCAGGATCGGCGACGCGCCCTGTTCGGCAAGGTCGCTGTGATGGCGGAAGAGGGCGAAGAGTTCGCGGCCGGTGTCGTAGGGCGGCGGCGGCGGGACGGGATGATCGCGCGCCTCCCATTCGGCCGCATCGACCAACGCCTCCACCACGCCCTGCTGCGCGCAGACGCGCACCATGTCGCCGTCGCGCAGCTTGCCGATGGGGCCGCCGCCGAGCGCTTCGGGCGACAAATGGATGGCGGCCGGCACCTTGCCGGAAGCCCCCGACATGCGGCCATCGGTCAGCAGCGCGACCTTGAAGCCGCGATCCTGAAGCACGCCGAGCGCCGGGGTCAGCTTGTGCAGTTCCGGCATGCCATTGGCGCGCGGCCCCTGAAAGCGGACGACAACCACGACATCCCGCTCCAGTTCGCCCGCCTTGAAGGCGCGCAGCACGTCGTCCTGGGTGTGGAAGACGGCTGCGGGCGCCTCGATCGTCCAGCGCTCCTTGTCCACCGCGCTCACCTTCATGACGCAGCGGCCCAGATTGCCCTGGAGCAGCTTCATGCCGCCGTCCGCCTGGAACGGATTGGACGCGGGCCGCAGCATATTTTCGTCGCGCGAGGCTGGAACGTCGCGCCATTGCAGCGCCTCGTCCTCCAGCACCGGCTCCTTGCCATAATCGGTGAGGTCGGCGCGCGCGACGGTCATGATGTCGCGGTGGAGCAGGCCGGCGTCGAGAAGCTCGCGGATCACGTAGCTGATGCCGCCAGCGGCATGGAAATGGTTCACGTCGCCGGAGCCATTGGGATAGACCCGCGCCAGCAGCGGCACGACATCGGAAATCTCCGCCAAGTCGGTCCAGTCGATGCTGATCCCCGCCGCCCGCGCTATGGCGGGCAGGTGGATCGCGTGGTTGGTCGAACCGCCCGTCGCCATCAGCCCGATCATCGCATTGACGATCGCCTTTTCATCGACGCAGTGACCCAGCGGGCGGTAATCGTCGCCATCCCAGCCGATGCTCGCCACCCGATGCACCGCCGCGCGGGTGAGTTCGGTGCGCAGCTTCGTGCCCGGGTTGACGAAGGAGGCGGCGGGCATGTGCAGGCCCATCATCTCCATCATCATCTGGTTGCTGTTCGCCGTGCCGTAGAAGGTGCAGGTGCCAGCCCCATGATAGGAGGCGCTTTCGGATTCCAGCAGTTCCTCGCGCCCGACCTTCCCTTCGGCATAGAGCTGGCGGATGCGCACCTTCTCCTTGTTGGCGAGGCCAGAGGGCATTGGCCCGGCGGGGATCAGTATGGTGGGCAGATGGCCGAAGCGCAGCGCGCCGATCAGCAGGCCGGGCACGATCTTGTCGCAGATGCCGAGCAGCAATGCGCCCTCGAACATGGCGTGGGACAGGGCGACGGCGGTGCCGAGCGCGATGGTGTCGCGGGAAAAGAGCGACAGGTCCATGCCCGCCTGCCCCTGCGTCACGCCGTCGCACATGGCGGGCACGCCGCCCGCCACCTGCGCCGTCGCGCCGACTTCCCGCGCGGCGATCTTGATCTGCTCGGGGTAGCGGCCATAGGGCTGATGCGCCGACAGCATGTCGTTATAGGCGGTGACGATGCCGATGTTCATCGCCTTGCCGGTGCGGATCACCGGCTTGTCCTCGCCGCTCGCGGCGAAGCCGTGGGCCAGGTTGCCGCAGGACAGCTGGTCGCGATTGGTCCCCGCGTCCCTGCCGCGCTCGATCAGGTCCAGATATTGGCGGCGGCGCGGTCGGCTGCGCTCGATGATGCGCTCCGTCACCTTGGCGATGGTAGGGTGAAGATCAGTCATGCCAGCTTGCTCCGTCGCGTTCGATCAGGGCAATGGCCGAAGACGGCCCCCAGTTCCCCGAACTATAGGGGGAGGGCTTCATGTTGGCGTCCTTCCACCCTTCGATGATGCTGTCGATCCAGGTCCATTGCGCCTCCACCTCGTCTCGGCGGACGAACAGGGTCTGGTCGCCGGCGAGCAGGTCCAGGATCAGCCGTTCGTAGGCGATGCGGCGGCGCTGCCCGGCGAAGGCGGCGGTCAGTGACACGTCGAGCGTGACTTCCTCCAGCCGCACCTGCCGTTCGAGACCCGGCCGCTTCGACATGATCTGAAGCCGGATATATTCCTCCGGCTGAAGGCGGATGACCAGGGTGTTGGGTTCAAGGCCAGTGCCATGCCCGTCGCGGCCGAAGATGCTGTGCCGCACCGGCTTGAACTGGATCACGATTTCCGACTGGCGCGCTGGCATCCGCTTGCCGGTGCGCAGATAGAAGGGAACCCCCTGCCAGCGCCAATTGTCGATATGCGCCTTCAACGCCACGAAGGTTTCGGTATCGGACGGTTGGCCCAGCTCGTCGGCATAGCCGGTCACGATCTCTCCGCAGACCGCGCCTGGCGTATATTGGCCGCGCACGCTGTGGGTCTTCACCGTCTCGTCGGTCATGGGGCGGAGCGAGCGCAGCGCCTTCACCTTCTCGTCGCGCACGGCGGTCGGGTCCATCCGCGCGGGCGGCTCCATCGCGATGATCGACAGGATCTGGAGCACATGATTCTGCACCATGTCACGCAGCGCACCCACGCCGTCATAATAGGAGACGCGCCCCTCCAGTCCGACCGTCTCTCCTACGGTGATCTGGACATGGTCGATGGCGGTCGCGTTCCACAGCGGCTCGAACATGACATTGCCGAAGCGCAGCGCGAGAAGATTCTGGACCGTTTCCTTGCCCAGATAATGATCGACGCGGAAAATCTGGCTTTCGTCGAACAGCGCGCCGATGCCGTCATTCACTTGGCGGGAGGAGGCGAGATCCTTGCCAATCGGCTTTTCCATGGCGATGCGGGTGTCCGGCTGGATCAGGCCTGCGTCCGCCAGTCCCTGCGCCGTCGGGGCGAAGAGCGAGGGCGGGGTGGACAGATAGACGGACAGGCCGCGAGCCGCCCGGCCGTCCAGCCGCTCGGCCAGCGCCTTGAACTGGTCCGCATTGCCGGCCTCGACCGGCTGATACTGGATCATCGGCAGGAAGGCGGAAGCGATCGCCTCGTCATAGCGGTCGGCTGCCAGGAACTTGCGCAGCGCCGCGTCCACATCCTTGCGGAAAGCCTCGTCGTCCATTTCCGAACGGCCCGACGCGACGATCAGGAAGTCGTCCGGCAGCAGCCCGTCCGCGTGAAGATTGTAGAGCGAGGGGAAGATCATCCTGCGCGCCAGATCGCCGGTGGCGCCGAACAGCAGGAACGTGGCAGACGGTTCGGTCAAAGGATGGTCCTTCTCCGTTTGGGTCACAACGATGTCTGCACGAGGCCGTCTTATAGCGGGGACGGTTCGTTACGCAAGCAGGCTATCGTGCTGGCATCGCGGCCGCAATGCTGCGGAACTTCGCTCCCTTTCGCGCGCTTCAAATTGCGTCTGCACGATCATTTTTCCCATCCATTCCTTGAAAGGAGCGTCCCATGCTGACGGCTCAGCCGCTCAACTGTACCCTGAAGCGCGGCACGGGCGAGCCCAGCTCGACCGACGCGATGATCGCCGTCCTGGCGGAGCAATTCGCCGCGCAGGGCGTAGAGGTGGCCGACACGATCCGCATCGCCGCGCACAATGTCTTGCCCGGCGTCACGTCCGACGAAGGCGAAGGCGACGACTGGCCCGCCATTAGGGAGAAGATATTGGCGGCCGACATCCTGATCCTGGGCACGCCGATCTGGATGGGACAGGCGGGCAGCGTCGCCAAGCGGGTGCTGGAGCGGATGGACGCCTTCCTTTCCGAAACCGACGGGCGCGGGCGGATGCCGAGCTATTCCAAGGTGGCGGTGGCGGCTATCGTCGGCAATGAGGATGGCGCGCACGCCGCATCCGCCCAGATTTTCCAGAGCCTGAACGATGTCGGCTGGACCATTCCCGCAGTCGCTGCCTGCTACTGGGTGGGAGAGGCGATGGGATCGACCGACTTCAAGGATCTGGAAAAGACGCCGGACAAGGTTCTGGAAACGGCGAAGATGGTGGCTGGAAATGCCGCGCATCTGGCCGGCGTGCTGAAGGCGCATGCCTATCCGGGGCAAGCGCAGAAGGACTGACCGGGGAACCGGCGCGTGCGTCCGGCCGTTAAGCAAGCGGAATGAAAGCCCTTGCCGCCAGTCTCCTGATCGTCCTTGCCGGATGCGGCGCCATGCCCCGTGATCCTGAAGGAACGAGCGAGGCGATCGCTCGGTCACGGCAGATCAGGGTCGGGCTGGTGCAGGGCGACAGCGACTTTGCCCGCCCGGCCGCCGCTCGGCTGCTGCGCCGCCTTGCCCACGAGACCGGCGCGCGGCCCGTGCTGCGCGCCGGATCCACCGAGACACTGTTCAAGCAACTGGAACGGGGCGATCTCGACCTCGTACTCGCGCCGCTCGATCCCAAGAGTCCATGGATGATCGACGTGACGCCCGGCCCACCGCTGGCCGCGACGGGGCAGGGGGAAGCGCGGATCGAATATTACCCGGTGCTGCGCAACGGCGAGAATCGATGGATCATGCAGGTGGAGCGGATCGCGCGTACCGTCGCCGAGTCGGGGGCTGAGCAATGACGGCCACCGCCGATGCCCTGCCCGATGACGTCCTGCACGCGCTGCGGCGGGCGGAACGCCTGGAATATTGGAATATCGGATGGACCATCAGCATCGTCATAGTGATGGGCGTCGTCATGGGGCAGAGCCAGACGATGAAGACCGCCTGGACCGAGGATATGCTCGGCCTTGTGCCACCCATCGCCTTCCTCGTGGCCGCACGGATGGAACGCAAGGCGCGGCGGACGAAGCGCTTCCCCTTCGGATTCGAGCGGGTGAATGGCCTTGGCTTCTTCATCGCCGCCATCTCACTGGCTGCGACGGGGGCGCTGCTGCTGTGGGATTCGATCATGACGCTGATCCGCGCCGAACATGCCACGGTAGGGTCGGTGCGGCTGTTGGGCCGCGACATCTGGCTGGGGTGGCTGATGCTGGCGGCGCAGTTTTATGCCCTGGTCCCGCCGCTCATCATCGGGCGGAAGGAATTACCGCTCGCGGAAAAGCTGAGCGACAAGCTGCTGCATACCGACGCGCTGATGAACAAGGCCAACTGGATGACCGGCGCGGCGGGGTTTGCCGGGATCATCGGCCTCGGCCTTGGCTGGTGGTGGGCGGATTCCGTCGCCGCCGCGATCATATCGGTCGACATCATCCATGACGGGATCAAGGCGTTGCGGTCATCGACGGCGGAACTGGTGGACGGCGCGCCGCGTGCCCTGTCCGGCCCGGACCTGTCGCCGGATGCGGAAGCGCTGCGTTTGCGGCTGGAGCAGCGCTGTCCCGGCGCGACCGTGCGGCTGCGCGAAACCGGCCGCCTTATCCGCGCGGAAGTGCATGGCCATGCAGGCCCGCAGGAGCCGGTGGATATCGATGCCCTGTGGCCCGGCGAGCCGGATCAGGCATGGCGGCTGGCGCAAGTCAGCTTCGCGCCGCCGACCCGGCGGGACGATTGAAGCAGGTCAACGGGATTTTCGGCTGGACGCTGCGCGCGGATTTTGCCATTTGGCCTTTCCCAGCCGTGCGGGTGTGGTGAAACTGGTAGACGCGCCGGACTCAAAATCCGGTTCCGCAAGGAGTGTCGGTTCGAGCCCGACCACCCGCACCATCTTTTGTCAGTCCTCAATCGCCGGCGGCGGCATCCGCCGCCTTGGCTTCCTCGCATAAGCTCGGGTGGCCGTTCGGCCTTGCGGCCCCTCCGGGACCGGTCGCTATCTCTGCATGCCTTGCGCCTGAAACCAAGGCGTCATGCGTGCGATGGCGTCTTCCACCCGATCGGTCGACACCGCGAAGCTGAAGCGGATGAAACGGTGGCCGTCCACCGGATCGAAATCCACGCCCGGCGCGGTCGCTACGCCGGTTTCGCGGAGCAGCTTCTGGCAGAAGGCGAGGCTGTCGTTGGTCAGGTGGCTGATGTCGGCATAGATATAGAAGGCGCCGTCGGGTGGCGCGATCCGGGCCAGGCCGAGCGCGGGCAGCGCGTGCAGCAACAGCTTCCGGTTGCGGCGATAGGTATCGACATGCCCCTCCAATTCGTCAACGCAGTCGAAGGCGGTGAGGCCGGCCCGCTGCGCCAGCACCGGTGGCGTCAGGAACAGATTGCCCATCCGCGCCCGCGCCGCGCCGATCACGTCCGGCGGCACCACGATCCAGCCGAGCCGCCAGCCCGCCATGCTGTAATATTTGGAAAAGCTGTTCACGATCACCGCGTCCGGCGCATATTCCAGCATGCTGTGGGCCGGCTCGCCGAAGCTGAGGCCATGATAGATTTCGTCGGAGACGATGCGGATGCCCCGTTCGGCGCAGACGCGGGCGATCGCGGCCAGTTCGTCCGGCGGGATGATCGTTCCGGTGGGATTGGCGGGGCTGGCGAGGATCAGGCCATCGGGCGCGGGATCGATCCCAGCCAGCGCGTCGGCGCTGATCTGATAGCGTTCGGCCGGGCCGCAGGCGATCTCCAGCGGCTCAAGATAGAGGGCTTTCAATGTATTGCGATAGGCGACATAGCCCGGCCGCGCCGTCGCCACCCGCGCGCCCGGCGCGAACAGGCAGGTGAGCGCCAGCACTAGCCCGGGCGACGCGCCGCAGGTCAGCAGCACCTGTTCGGGATCGACCGCGACGCCGTGCCGGTCGGCATAGAGCCGCGCGATCCGTTCCTTGAGCGCCGTGCTTTCCCAATAGCCCATCGGATCGGTGTCGAGCACATGATGCGCCTGCGCGATCGCCTTGGCCGGGGCGCCGGTGGACGGCTGGCCGAATTCCATGTGCAGGATCGACCGGCCCTGCGCCTCCAGCGCGTGGGCCTCGCGGCTGATGGCGATGGCGTGGAAGGGAGAAATCTCGGCGATCATGAACCTGACTAACCTATGTGCGTTTCGGCAACGGGCGCGGGCTGCCCCGCGTTGGGAAGGACATGAACCAAAACATGCTCACCGTCCTGCAATATTATGGCGCGGGGGCGGCGACGCTCGCGGCGCTCATTGTCTCTCTGAACCTTGGCCGCCGGATTACCGGATGGGCGTTCGTGCTGTTCGTCACCAGTTCGCTGGCGCTGACGGCTTGGGGTTTCCTGGACAAAAATAGCGAGGGGATCGGCTGGCAGAATGTGGCCCTTCTATTCATCAACGCGACCGGCGTCTGGCGCTACCTGATCTCAAAGCATGCGCCGGACGCCTAGCTTTCCGCGATCCACACCTCCACCGACGTTTCGTCCTGCAGCAGGGCTAGGCGGATGGGCAGTTCCTCGACGGGAACGCCGGCAAGCGCCCGGTCATAGACCGCCTTCTTCGCCGCGCCGCCGATCTGGAGGAAGATATGGCGGCTGGCGAGGATCGCGCTTGCGGTGAGGGACAGGCGCTGGTGCGGCGCGGCGGGCGGCGTCACGGAGATAATGCGTGCGGGCGAGGAGAGACCATCGGCCAGTTCGGCGGCCTGCGGGAAGAGCGACGCCGTATGGCCGTCATCGCCCATGCCCAGCAGGACGATGTCGAGCGGCCAGGGGAGGGCGGCGAAGGCCTGCTCCACCTCCGCCTGGCCCGCATAGGCGTCGGCCGCATGGGTCTTCATCGGCACGAAACGCGCCTCTGCCGCCGGGCCCTGCAACAAGGTCTCGCGCACCAGCCGTTCGTTGCTGTCGGCGCTAACGGGATCGACCCAGCGTTCATCGACCAGCGTGACGATCAGCTTCGTCCAGTCGATGGGTTCCTTCGACAGGGCCTCCAGCACCGGGCGGGGCGACCGTCCGCCAGACACGGCGAGGGTGGCGACGCCCCGCTGAGCGATGGCCTCCGTCAGCAGGATGGCGATGCGGCGGGCAAGGTCGGCGGCGGCCTCTCCGCCTGTCTGAAAAAGATGTTCGGTCGGCATGGCTCATTCCGTGTCCTGGGGAAGGGTGCAGATGTCCACCCATTGCGCTCCGGTCAAGGCCGCGAGCCGATCTGGCGTCAGTTCGACCGAGGCGGTGCGCGATCCGGCGGCCGGAAAGACCGTCTCGAACGCCTGGAGAGAGATGTCGCAATAGACGGGCAGGGGCGTCGCGAGGCCGAAGGGGCAGACGCCGCCGACCGGATGGCCAGTGATCTCCTCCACCTCATGCCCGCCCAACATCCGGGGCTTGGCGCCGAGAGCGGCCTTGGCCTTGCCATTGGAAAGCCGCGCGTCACCCCGTGCGCAAAGGAGAACGACCTGCTCCCCGATCCGCAGCGACAGCGTCTTGGCGATGCGGGCCGGCTCCACGCCAAGGGCAGCGGCCGCGTCCGCCACCGTCGCGGTGCTCACCCCCTGATCGATGATCGCGATATCGGGCGCGTGGTCGGCGAGGAAGGCGCGGACGCTCTCCTCGCTCACGCGCCCCGCCGGTCGCTCAGCTTGCGTTCCCAGGCCAGCGCGTGGGTGACGATCTCGTTCAGGTCGTCATGGGCCGGTCGCCAGGGGAATTCCGCCATGATGGCGCGATTGTCGGAAATCAGGGAATCCGGGTCGCCCGCGCGGCGGCCCTCGATCCGGCGCTCGATGGTCATGTTGGTGACGCGATCGACCGCATCCAGCACTTCCAGCACGGAAAAGCCCCGGCCATAGCCGCAGTTCAGCATATGGCTGCGCGAAGGATCGGCGATCAGCGCCTCCAGCGCCAGCACATGCGCGGCGGCAAGGTCGGTCACATGGATATAGTCGCGTACGCCCGTGCCGTCCGGCGTGTCGAAATCGGTGCCGAAGACGCCGACATGGCTGCGCTTGCCGAGCGCCGCTTCGACCGCGACCTTGATAAGGTGGGTCGCGCCCGCCGTCGACTGGCCGCTGCGTCCCTGCGGGTCTGCGCCTGCGACGTTGAAGTAGCGCAGCGCGCAATAGTTCATCGGGTGCGCGGCCGCGACGTCTCGCAGCATATATTCGGTCATCAGCTTCGACATGCCATAGGGATTGATCGGCCGTTGCGGCGTGGTTTCCCTGACCGGGCTTTCCTCCGGTATGCCGTAGGTGGCGGCAGTGGAGGAAAAGATGAAGTGCGGCACGCCCACACGCACCGCGCTCTCGATCAGGTCGCGGGTCTTGGCACTGTTGTTGTGATAATATTTGAGCGGGTTTTCGACCGATTCCGGCACCACGACCGATCCGGCGAAATGCATGATCGCCCGCACGCCATGCTCGCGCAGCGTCGCTTCCACCAGCGGCTGGTCGGCAATGTCGCCGCGCACCAGCGGCACGCCCTGCGGCACAGCCCAGTCGAACCCCGTCACCAGATTGTCGATCACGACGACGCCATAGCCGGCGTCCTTCAGCGCCAGCACGGCATGACTGCCGATATAGCCCGCGCCGCCCGTCACCAGAACCGTAGGCTTGTCGCTCATAAACCAAAGTCTCCCCAGCAGATGCCGGGGAGACCTAGCTTAGTATCATGACGATTTACAGGGGCGATCAGGCCGCTTTCGCACTCGCCTTGCCATAGAAGGTCGCGCCGCTCGCCGCCATGTCGCGCAGCTGTTGCGTCGGGGCGAAGCGCGGGCCATGCTCGGCCGCCAGCCGGTCCAGCGTCTCGACTACCTGCGCGATGCCCACCGTATCCATATGGCTGAACGGCCCGCCGGTGTAAGGCGCGAAGCCCCAGCCGAAGATCGCGCCGATGTCGCCATCCTCGGGCGTTTCCAACACGCCTTCCTCGAAACAGCGGGCGCATTCGATCAGCTGGCGATAGAGCAGCCGCTCCTTCACCGCCTCGACATCGGGCTGGTGCAGCGCGCGCGGAAACATCTCGCCTATGACGGGCGACAGATGTTTCTTCCCGCCTTCAGGATAATCGTACCAGCCCTTGCCGTTCTTGCGGCCCAGCCGCCCGGCCTCGACCATCTTCACCGCGACATCGTCGGACGCCTGGTGGACGTAGGCGTCGCCCAGCTCCTTCTTGGCGGCGGTCATGATCTTGACGCCAAGTTCGATCGACACTTCGTCACTCACCGCCAGAGGTCCGGTCGGCATGCCGAGCTGCTTGCCGGCATTTTCGACCAGCGCCGGATTGACGCCTTCGCCAATCAGCTCCGCGCCTTCCTGCACATAGGTGCCGAAGCTGCGCGAAGTGTAGAAGCCACGGCTGTCATGCACCACGATCGGCGTCTTCTTGATCTGCGCCACGAAATCCAGTGCCTTGGCGATCGCAGCCGGCCCGGTCTTCTCGCCCAGGATGATCTCGACCAGCGGCATCTTTTCCACCGGCGAGAAGAAATGGACGCCGATGAAATTCTCGGGCTTGCTCCACGCCTGGGCCAGTTTCGTGATGGGAAGGGTGGAGGTGTTCGACCCGAAGATCGTGTCCGCGCCCAGAACCGCCTCGACCTGTTTCGTGACCTCCGCTTTGATCGCTACATCCTCGAACACGGCTTCGATCACGAAGTCGCTTCCGGCGAGCGCCGCATAGTCGGTGGTCGGCGTCACGCGCGCCAGCGTCTCGGCCATCTTTTCGGGCGTCATGCCCTTGCCGATGCGTTTCTTGAGCTGCTCCTCGACATGCGCCTTGCCCTTTTGCGCATAGGCGAGGTCGCGGTCGAACAGCACGACCTCCATCCCGGCCTGCGCCGCGACGGTGGCGATACCGGCACCCATCATGCCAGCGCCGAGCATCGCGAGCTTGCGCGTAGGCGCCTTCGCCTCATCCTTCGGCCGGCGCGCGCCGCGCTCGGCCGCCTGCTTGTTGACGAAGAGGGTGCGGATCATGTTGCTCGCCTGGGGGTCGGCGGCGACCTTGGCGAAATATTTGCTTTCGATCTGGATCGCGCGGTCCATGGGCAGGGTGATGCCTTCATAGACAGCGGACAGCAGGGCGATCGGCGCGTTCATGTTCCGCTGCGTCTGCTTGAGCGTCATCGGCAGCGCACCGGCCATCGTCTGCACGAAGGCGGGGTTGAAGCCGCCCGCCCCGCCGGGAACCTTGAAGCCCTTGACGTCCCATGGCTGCGTGTTGGCGGTCGGGTTCGCCTTCACCCATTCGCGCGCGGCGTCCAGCGCCGTGCCCTGCGGTACGACGGCGTCCACGACCTTCAGCATCGCGGCCTCGGCGGGGCGGAACAGCTTGCCCTGGAGCATGTACATCAGCGATGCCTGCACGCCCATGATGCGTGGTAGCCGCTGAGACCCGCCGCCACCGGGGAAGAGGCCGATCAGGATTTCGGGCAGGCCAAGCTGCGTCTTGCTGCTGTCGCCCACGAAACGGCGGTGGCAGGCCAGCGCCAGCTCGAAACCGCCGCCGACGCAGGTTCCTTCGATGGCGCAGGCGACCGGCTTGCCGCAGGTTTCCAGGCGGCGGAGCAGCTGGTTGAGGACGAACACCTTGTCGAAGATTTCGGCGGGGGCAGGACGCTCGCCGGTGCCGGTCGCCAGCATCGACCCGAAATATTTGAGGTCCATGCCGGCCATGAAGCCGCTGTCCTTGCCGGATGCGATCACCGCGCCCTTGATGCCGTCTTCCGATCCGATGCGCGTGATCGCGGCATCCAGATCGGCAAGGAGGTCGGGACCGATGACGTTCATCGACTGGCCCGGCACGTCGATCGTCAGGGTGGCGATGCCGTCGCCGTCGATGTCGAAGCGGATGGTTTTCATGTCAGTCTCTCCTAATCCGCTGCTTACACGCGCTCGATGATGATGCCGGTGCCCATCCCTGCGCCCACGCACAGGTTGATGAGCGCCGTGCCCTTGCCCGAGCGTTCCAGCTCATCCAGCGCGGTGCCCAGCACCATCGCGCCGGTCGCGCCGAGTGGGTGGCCCATGGCGATCGCGCCGCCGTTGACGTTGATCTTCGAATGGTCGAGGTCCATCGCCTGCATGTAGCGCAGCACAACGGACGCGAACGCTTCGTTCAGTTCCCACAGGTCGATGTCGCTCTGTGTCATGCCGGCGCGGGCGAGCAGCTTGCCTGCCACGAATTCCGGCCCGGTCAGCATGATCAGCGGTTCGGACCCGATGGAAGCCATCGCCTTGATCCGGGCGCGGGGCTTCAACCCATATTTCTCGCCCATCTGCGCGTTGCCGACCAGCACGGCTGCCGCGCCGTCCACGATGCCGCTGCTGTTGCCGGCATGGTGAACATGGTTGACCTTCTCCAGCTCCGGGTAGCGCAGCAGGGCGACGGTGTCGAAGCCCGGCATCTCCTCGCCCAATGCCGCAAAGCTGGGCTTCAGTGCGCCCAGCGACTGCATCGTCGCGTCGGGCCGCATATGTTCGTCATGGTCGAGGACCACGCGGCCGATCACGTCCCTCACCGGCACGATGGACTTGGCGAAGCACCCTTCGTCCCACGCCTGCTTCGCGCGCTTCTGGCTCTCCACGGCATAGGCGTCCGCATCGTCGCGGCTGATGCCGAACTTGGTCGCGATCACGTCGGCGCCGATGCCCTGCGGCGCGAAATAGGTCTTGTAGGCGACCGCCGGGTCCATCGCCCATGCGCCGCCGTCCGACGCCATGGGCACGCGGCTCATGGATTCGACGCCGCCGCCGATGGCGAACATAGCCTCACCCGAAAAGACCTTTGCCGCCGCCATGTTAACGGCTTCGAGGCCGGACGCGCAGAAGCGGTTGATCTGAACGCCCGGTACGGTCTGGGCATAATCGGCGTTCAGCACCGCGACGCGCGCAATGTCCGCGCCCTGTTCGCCCACCGGGCTGACGCAGCCCAGGATCACGTCGTCCACGTCGGCTGTGTCAATGGCGTTGCGGTCGCGCACCGCTTCCAGCACCTGCGTCGCAAGCTGGATCGGCGTGATTTCGTGCAGCGACCCGTCCGCCTTGCCCCGGCCTCGCGGCGTTCGGACGGCGTCGTAAATATAGGCTTCCATGTTCATTCCCTCTCCGGTGAGGCCATTGAGGCGCGTCGGATATGCAGAGGAATGTATTTACGTTTACGTAAAGTGCAAGTGTCTATTGCGTTGTTCGGTCCAGCCCCGCCGCGCCGTAGGGGCGGATGATCGGACAGGGTTTTGGCTGTCTACTTTGCTGTCGCATTTCGCCCGCGAATCCCCTGAGCCGGAGCAACATCCGGTGGTCGTACGGTATCGGCGTTGCGCCGGGGGGCGAGTGGCCTATATCGATCGCCATGGATGTCGCGACCCAAGCATCGGCGGAAAAGCTGCCTTCGCCTTTTTCCATCCCGGTGTTCCGCGCCATCTGGCTTGCCAGCCTTGCCTCCAATTTCGGCGGCCTGATCCAGTCCGTCGGCGCGGCGTGGATGATGACCTCATTGTCGGCTTCCCCACTGCTGATCGCGCTCGTGCCGGCGGCGACGACCCTGCCGATCATGCTGCTATCGTTGTGGGCGGGGGCGGTCGCTGACAACCTGGACCGGCGCAAGGTGATGATCGCCTGCCAGTCCGCGATGCTCGTCACGTCGGCCGCGCTTGCGGTAACGGCCTGGATCGGGTGGATGACGCCGTGGCTGCTGCTCGCCTTCACCTTCTTCATCGGCTGCGCGACGGCGGTGAACGGCCCTGCCTGGCAAGCGTCGGTCGGCGACATGGTGCCGCGCCCGGTGCTGCCGAGCGCGGTGGCGATGAACAGCATGGGCTTCAACCTTGCGCGCAGCATCGGCCCGGCGCTGGGCGGCGTGATCGTCGCGACGGCCGGCGCGGCGGCGGCGTTCCTCACCAACGCGTTCAGCTATGTCGCGCTGTTGGCGGTGTTGTTCCGCTGGCGGCCGACAATCCCGCCCAAGCTGCTGCCGCGCGAGCGCATCGGCTTCGCCATGCTCGACGGCATCGGCTATGTCGCGGCTTCGCCCAAGATCAGGCTGGTGCTGCTGCGATCCGGCGCGTTCGGGGTGGGGGCGAGTGCCGTGTCGGCGCTGATGCCGCTGGTCGCGCGCGATCTGCTGGGCGGCGGCGCGCTTACCTTCGGCATCACCAGCGGCGCGTTTGGCCTCGGCGCGGTGCTGGGCGCGCTGTCCTCGCGCCGGTTGCGGGCGCGCGTTTCGGTCGAAACCCTCGTGCGCTGTTCCGCCCTTGCCCTTGCGCTCGGCACCGCGCTCACGGCGGCGAGCCCCTGGCTCGTCCTCGCCCTGGTGGGTTATATGGTGGCCGGCGCCGGTTGGGTGCTGGCGCTCTCCACCTTCAACGTGTCGGTTCAGATGTCCGCGCCGCGCTGGGTGGTGGCGCGGGCGGTCGCGCTTTACCAGATGGTCGCATTCGGTGGCATGGCGCTGGGCGCGTGGCTGTTCGGCTGGGTCGCCGAAAGCCATGGCGTGGCGGCGGGCCTCTATGCGGCGGCAGGCGCGCAGTTCATCGCCGCTATCCTGGGCTTCTGGCGTGCCCTGCCGCAGATCGGCAACGACAATCTGGACCCGCGCGGCGATTGGCATGAGCCCGACACCGCCGTCCCGGTCGAGCCGCGCAGCGGCCCCATCGTCATCACCATCGAATATCGCATTCCGGCCGGATCGGTCGTGCCCTTCCTGACCGCGATGAACGAGCGCCGCCGCATCCGTCGGCGGGACGGTGCGCATGGCTGGCAACTGCTGCGCGACCTAGGCGAACCCGACCTGTGGGTCGAGCGCTATCACGTCGCCACATGGCTCGACTATGTCCGGCACAACCAGCGGCGCACGGTAGCCGACATCGCCAACAGCGACGCGATCCACGCGCTGCATGCCGGGCCTGACGCGCCGGTCGTGCATCGCCGGATCGAACGGCAGACGGGATCCCTGCCGCTCGGCCGCGCACCCGACGCGCGCGAGATGGGGGAGGGGTGGATCGACCCCACCCGGTCGAGCTGAGTCCAGATTTCTGGTTTGCCGCCTTTTCCGAGCCGGCAGACGATGCCGTCTGCCTGGAAAAGGCTCAGCCCGGCGTGACGGACCGCCAGGATTGCAGGTCTTCCACCGTGTCGATGTCGTGCAGCACCGCGCCGCTCGTCTCGATCTGGATGCCGTGGCTCAGCAGCGCGCGCGCGCCCTGGTCGCCCTTCAGCGCCAGCAGTTCGGGAAAATGCTTGCGGCCGATGAAGGCGGGCGGCG
>JACESO010000065.1 GCA_013911745.1 Sphingobium sp.
GCAACCGCGTACCCCCCGATCCGGTGGCGATGACGATGTTCTTCGCCGTCACCTTTTCGCCCGCGATCTCGATCGTGTTCGCGCCGGTGAAGGACGCAAGGCCCTTCAGCCAGGTCACCTTGTTCTTCTTGAACAGGAACTCGATGCCGCCGGTCAGGCCCTTCACCGCGTCAATGCGCTGGCCCTGCATGGTGGGCAGGTCCAGGCTCATCGCGTCGATCTTGACGCCCAGCTTGGCGAGCGCGCCATTGGCGGCCTCGTCATAGAGTTCCGACGCGTGCAGCAGCGCCTTCGACGGGATGCACCCCACATTCAGGCAGGTGCCGCCCAGCGTCTCGCGGCTTTCGGCGCAGGCGGTCTTGAGGCCCAGCTGCGCCGCCCGGATCGCGGCGACATAGCCGCCGGGGCCGGAGCCGATCACAAGGACGTCATAATCGAAGTCTGCCATACCAATCTCCGTTCGCCCCGAGCCTGTCGAAGGGCCGTACTTTTCTTTTGTTTCCATTGCAGGAAAACGGGGCTTCGACAGGCTCAGCCCGAACGGATATAGGTGCTCGCGAGATCTATTACAGGTCGATCAGCAGGCGGGTCGGGTCTTCGATCGCATTCTTCACCGCGACCAGGAAGGTCACCGCCTCACGACCGTCGATCAGGCGATGATCGTAGCTCAGCGCCAGATACATCATCGGCCGCACCACCACCTGGCCGTTACGCACGACCGGGCGGTCCTCGATGCGATGGAGGCCCAGCACCGCCGACTGGGGCGGGTTGATGATCGGGGTCGACATCAGCGATCCGAACACGCCGCCGTTGGAGATGGTGAAGGTGCCGCCCTTCATGTCCTCCATCGTCAGCTTGCCTTCCTTGGCCTTCTTGCCGAAGTCGCCGATGGTCTTCTCGATCGTGGCGACGCTCATGCTTTCAGCGTTGCGGATGACGGGGACGACCAGGCCAGTCGGAGCCGACACGGCGACCGAGATGTCGGCAAAGTCGTTATAGACGATCTCGTCGCCCTCGATCTGCGCATTGACGCCCGGAATATCCTTGAGCGCCATGCACACGGCCTTGGTGAAGAAGCCCATGAAGCCCAGGCGAACGCCATGCTTCTTCTCGAACAAATCCTTATATTTCGCCCGCGCCTCAATGACGTTGGTCATGTCGACATCGTTGAAAGTGGTCAGCAGCGCGGCGTTGTTCTGCGCTTCCTTGAGGCGCTTGGCGACAGTCTGGCGCAGGCGCGTCATCTTGACCCGCTCCTGCTTGCGCGACGGGCCGGCAGTCGGCGCGTCGGCGGCGGGGGCGGCGGCCGGAGCAGCCGCAGCGGCCGCCTTTGCGGTGCCCGCCGCAGCAGCGGCCATCACGTCGTCCTTGGTCAGGCGGCCGTCCTTGCCGGTGCCCTTGATCTTGCTCGGGTCAAGGCCATGCTCCAGCACCAGGCGGCGCACCGCAGGGGACAGGGTCAGGCTGCCGCCCTCGCCCTCTTCCTCGGCAGCAGGGGCCGGGGCAGAAGCCGCGGGCGCGGGCGCGGCGGCCTCCGCCTTCGCCGCCGGAGCAGCGGGCGCGGCGGCCGGAGCCGGCGAGGCACCGGCTGACGCGCCTTCGTTCACATAGCCGAGCAGCGCGCCGACCTCGACGGTGTCACCTTCCTGGGCGACGATGTCGCCCATGGTGCCGGCAGCCGGCGCGGGCACATCGACCGCGACCTTGTCGGTTTCAAGGCTGACGATCGGCTCGTCGGCCTTCACCGCCTCACCGGGCTTCTTGAGCCACTGGCCGACGGTTGCTTCGGTAACGGATTCGCCCAGCGTAGGGACTTTGACTTCGGTGGCCATGAGCTTTCTCAGCCTTTCTTCTGGCGACGGATTTCTTCACGAACGCTGTGACCCAGCGCATCGGCGACGAGGGCACCCTGTTCGGACACATGGCGCGACGCCAGGCCCGTGGCGGGCGAAGCGGACGCCTTGCGACCGGCGTAGCGGGCACGCATCGGCGCCTTGCCGGCCTTGGCCAGCGCTTCCTCGATATAGGGTTCGACGAAGAACCAGGCACCGTTGTTGCGCGGTTCCTCCTGACACCACACGACCTCCTCCAGGCCGGTCATGCGGGCGATGCGCGTGGCAAGCGCGTCCGTCGCGAACGGATAGATCTGCTCCATCCGCACGATCTGCACGTCCGTATCGCCAGCGGCGTCGCGCGCATCGGCCAGGTCGTAATAGACCTTGCCCGAGCAGAGCACCAGCCGCTTCGTCTGCGCATCGGCCGCCCCGTTGGGATCGGACAGGATGCGCTTGAACTGCGTGTCGCCAAGGAAATCCTCGGCCTTGCTCACCGCGCCCTTGTGCCGCAACAGCGACTTGGGGGCCATGATGATCAGCGGCTTGCGGAATGGACGCAGCATCTGCCGGCGCAGCGCATGGAAATAATTGGCCGGGGTCGTGATGTTCGCGACCTGGATATTCCCTTCCGCGCAAAGCTGCAAATAACGCTCCAGACGCGCCGAGCTATGCTCCGGCCCCTGCCCTTCATAGCCATGCGGCAGCAGGCAGACGAGCCCGTTGGAACGCAGCCACTTGGTCTCCGACGAGGCGATATACTGGTCGAAGATGATCTGCGCGCCGTTAGCGAAGTCGCCGAACTGCGCTTCCCAGATGACCAGGCTCTTGGGATCCGCCAGCGCGAAACCATATTCGAAGCCCAGCACGCCATATTCGGACAAAGGCGAGTCCAGCACCTCGAACCGGCCATGCGGCACGGTCGACAGCGGGATATATTTCGCCTCGCTATCCTGGTCGGTCCAGACCGCATGTCGCTGGCTGAACGTGCCGCGGCCCGAATCCTGGCCCGACAGGCGCACGCCATAGCCTTCCGACAGCAGCGATCCGAAGGCCAGCGCTTCGCCCGTCGCCCAGTCGAAATTCTCGCCGGTCTTGAACATTTCCGCCTTGGCATCGAGCACGCGCTTCAGCGTCTTGTGGACGTTATGCCCTTCGGGAACGGTGGTCAGCGTCTTGCCCAGGCTGTCGAACAGCTTCTGGCTGATCGCAGACTCCACGCTCTGCCGCGCGGTCTCGGCGTCGGCGGGCTTGTGCAGGCCCGACCAGCGACCGGCGAACCAGTCGGCCTTGTTCGCCTTGTAGCTCTTGGCCGCCTCGAACTCCTCCTCCAGATGCGTGACGAAGCCGTCGGTCTGCTGGCTGATGAAGGCATCGTCGATCACGCCCTCCGCCTTCAACCGCGCGGCGTAGACGTCGCTGACTGGCGGATGCTGGCGGATTTCCTTGTACATCAGCGGCTGGGTGAAACCCGGCTCGTCGCCTTCATTATGGCCGAAGCGGCGATAGCACCACATGTCGATCACGACGTCGCGGTGGAAGGTCTGGCGATATTCCATCGCCAGCTTGCACGCGAAGGTCACGGCTTCCGGATCGTCGCCGTTGACGTGCAGGATCGGCGCCTGCACGCCCTTCGCCACGTCGCTCGGATAGGGCGAGCCGCGCGAGAATTGCGGGCTAGTGGTGAAGCCGATCTGGTTGTTGACGATGAAGTGGACGCAGCCGCCGGTATTATAGCCGGGGACGCCGGAGAAGCCGAAACATTCCCACACGATACCCTGGCCGGCAAAAGCCGCGTCGCCGTGGATCAGAACCGGCAGCACCTGCTCGTGCTTGCCGAGGTCATCGCGGAAGGTCTGCTGCGCGCGCACCTTGCCCAGAACCACCGGATCGACGGTTTCCAGGTGCGACGGGTTGGGGACCAGCGACATATGCACCTTGACCCCGTCGAACTCGCGGTCGGTGGAGGTGCCGAGGTGATATTTGACGTCGCCCGATCCGCCGACATCCTCCGGGTTGGCGGTGCCGCCCGAAAATTCGTGGAAGATCACGCGGAAGCCCTTGGCCATCACGTTCGCCAGCACGTTCAGGCGGCCGCGATGCGCCATGCCGAACACGATTTCACGCACGCCCGACTGGCCGCCATATTTGATGACCGCTTCGAGCGCGGGGATCATGGATTCGCCGCCGTCGAGGCCAAAGCGCTTGGTGCCGACATATTTGCGGCCGAGGAACTTCTCATACTGCTCGGCCTGGATGACCTTGGCCATGATCGCCTTCTTGCCCTCGGGCGTGAAGATGATCTCCTTGTCCTTGCCCTCCAGCCGATCCTGGAGGAAGCGGCGCTCCTCCACATCGGCGATGTGCATATATTCAAGGCCGACATTGCCGCAGTAGTTTGCGCGCAGGATCGAAACAATCTCCGCCACGGTCGCATATTGCAGGCCGAGCGTACCGCCCAGATAGACCTTCTTCGACGGGTCGGTGAGGCCGTGATATTCAGGCGTCAGGTCGGCGGGAAGGTCGCGCTTGGACAGGCCCAGCGGGTCGAGATTGGCGGCGAGGTGCCCGCGCACGCGATAGGTGCGGATCAGCATCTGCGCGCGGATCGCATCGTCGGCGGCGGCGACCGCATCGGCGTCGGACACGCTCTTGCCCGCGCTCTTGGCGGCGGCCTTCACCGCCACCTGCATCTGCGTCGGGTCAAGCGCCCCGGTCAGATCGTCGGTATCATTGAGCGGCCAATTGTCGCGCGCCCAGCTCGGACCGCGCTCGACTTCGAATTCCTGGTTCTCGTAACCCATCGTCTGTCCCATCCCAGCCGCGTGCAGTCGCGGAAGCGGGAGAATAGCGGCCGGGGTGCAGCCCGGCCGCTCTATATGTAGGAGTTAACTTACCCCTTCAAGACCTCAACCAACGTCGAGCCCAGTTCGGACGGGCTGGCGGCGACCTTGATGCCGGCCGCTTCCATCGCCGCGATCTTGCTTTCCGCGTCGCCCTTGCCGCCCGACACGATCGCTCCGGCATGGCCCATGCGACGGCCCGGAGGCGCGGTGCGGCCAGCGATGAAGCCGGCCATCGGCTTCTTGCGGCCCTTCTTCGCCTCGTCGATCAGGAACTGGGCGGCCTGTTCTTCCGCGTCGCCGCCGATCTCGCCGATCATGATGATCGATTCGGTCGCGTCGTCGGCCAGGAACAGCTCCAGCACGTCGATGAAGTTGGTGCCGTTGACCGGATCGCCGCCGATGCCGACAGCCGTGGTCTGGCCGAGGCCCGCATTGGTTGTCTGGAACACCGCCTCATAGGTCAGCGTGCCCGAACGCGAGACGACGCCGACGCTGCCCTTCGAGAAGATCGAACCCGGCATGATGCCGATCTTGCATTCGTTGGGGGTCAGCACGCCGGGGCAGTTCGGGCCGATCAGGCGCGACTTGCTGCCGGACAGCGCGCGCTTCACGCGCACCATGTCCAGCACCGGGATGCCTTCGGTGATGCACACGATCAGCGGGATTTCCGCGTCGATCGCTTCCAGGATCGAGTCGGCCGCGAATGGCGGCGGAACGTAGATGACAGAGGCGTCCGCGCCGGTCTTGCTCTTGGCCTCGGCGACCGTGTCGAACATGGGCAGGCCGATATGCGTCGTGCCGCCCTTGCCCGGCGTTACGCCGCCGACCATCTGCGTGCCATAGGCCAGCGCCTGTTCGGTGTGGAAGGTGCCGGTGGCGCCGGTCATACCCTGGGTGATGACCTTGGTGTTCTTGTTCACCAGAATGGACATGGATTGTCCCTTTATTTCCGTGGACGTGGCACTTGGTCGAAAAGCGCTACGCCTCGGGCTGCGCACTTACCTGAGGCGTAACGGTGCAGGTTTCTTGAAAATCAGGCGAGCGAAGAGTCGATACCCTTGCAGGCGACCAGCAGTTCCTTGACCGCGTCGACCGACACCTGAAGGTTCGCCTTGGCCTCGTCGTCCAGCTTGATCTCGACGATCTGCTCGACGCCATCCTTGCCGATGATGACCGGGACGCCGACATAAAGACCTTCATCCAGACCGTACTTGCCCTCGACGAAGGCCGCGCAGGGGAGCAGGCGCTTCTGGTCGTAGAGATAGGCTTCGGCCATCGCGATACCGCTGGTCGCCGGGGCGTAATAGGCCGACCCGGTCTTGAGCAGGCCGACGATCTCGCCGCCGCCCGAACGGGTCCGCGCGACGATGGCGTCGATCCGCTCCTTGGTGGAGCGGCCCTGCTCGATCAGGTCGGGAACCGGAATGCCCGACACGGTCGAATATTGCACGACCGGCACCATCGTGTCGCCATGACCGCCCAGGACAAACGTGTTCACATCCTTTACCGAGACGTCGAATTCTTCGGCGATGAAGTGGCTGAAGCGCGCCGAGTCCAGCACGCCGGCCATGCCGACGACCTTGTTGTGCGGCAGGCCCGAAAATTCGCGCAGCGCCCACACCATTGCGTCGAGCGGGTTGGTGATGCAGATGACGAAGGCGTCAGGCGCGTTCGCCTTGATGCCCTCGCCCACTGCTTTCATGACCTTGAGGTTGATGCCGAGCAGGTCGTCGCGGCTCATGCCCGGCTTGCGGGCGACGCCGGCGGTGACGATGATGACGTCCGCGCCCGCGATGTCGGCATAGTCGTTGGAACCCGTGATCTTCGCGTCGAAGCCCTCGACCGGGCCGCACTGGCTGAGGTCAAGCGCCTTGCCCTGGGGCACGCCCTCCACCACGTCGAACAGGACGATATCGCCCAGACCCTTCAGCGCCGCCAGGTGCGCGAGCGTGCCGCCGATGTTGCCAGCGCCGATCAGCGCGATCTTCTTACGGGCCATACGTGTCATCCTCCAAGCCATGACTATTGGATGGAGGCCCGCCTACGCCCATCGAGCGGGGGTTTCAACCGAGGAAATCCGCGTCGGGCAAATTATCTTTGCAATTAGTTCGCAATTGCATTAGTAGCAATGTCACAGCCTGTCGCTCGTTGGCTCCTACCCTGGCCGCGAGCCTTCCCTGCAGTGCTACCCTGCCGGGCGCGCCCATCCTCCCGCGCGCCCGGCATTTTCTTACCGACCGACATGACATAGGAATGAATGATCGCGCGAAGGGAGGCGGGCTGGACGGCCTGCTATTTCGTCCCGTGGCCGAGGGCGAGATACTCGTCCGACTGCATCTCCATCAGGCGCGATACAGTGCGTTCGAACTCGAACGATCCGTCGCCGGTCGGGTAGAGCCGCGCGGGCGACGCATCAGCGGCGGCGAGCAGCTTCACCTTATATTCGTAGAGCGAGTCGATCAGGGTGACGAACCGTGCCGCCTCATTGCGCTTCTCCGGCCCCAGCACGGGGATGCCCACGATGATGACCGTGTGATATTTGCGCGCAATCGCCAGATAGTCCGGCGCGCCGCGCGCTTCCTCGCACAATCGCTTGAAGGAGAAGACCGCGACACCCTTCAGGCTTTTGGGCACATGCAATGTGCGTCCGCCTTGCACCGCTATGTCCTCGGCCGGCACCTTCGCCCGGTCTTCGACCGAAAAGTCGGTGAGGCGGAAGAAGGCGTCGGAGAGCGCCTTGGTCGCTTCCGGTCCGTTGGGGCAATGCCACAACCGCGCGTCGCCCAGCCGGTCACGGCGGTAATCGGTCGGGCCGTTAAGACTCAGCACATCCAGCTTCGCCTTGATAAGGTCGATGAAAGGCAGGAAGAGCTGGCGGTTGAGCCCATCCTTGTAGAGATCGTCGGGCACCCGGTTGGACGTGGTGACGATGGTCACTCGCTTTTCCAGCAGGCCGGTGAACAGCCGCGACATGATCGCCGCGTCGGCCATGTTGTTCACCACCATCTCGTCGAAGCAGAGCAGTCGCGCTTCCTCGGCGAGGGAGTCCACCACCGGCGGGATCGGATCGCCCGTCTCGCTCCTGCGCGCCTCGGCCAGCCGGGCATGGACGTCCAGCATGAATTCGTGGAAATGCGCCCGCTTCTTGCGCTTCACCTGCACGCAGTCGAAGAACAGGTCCATCAGCATCGATTTGCCGCGTCCCACCCCGCCCCACATATAGAGGCCGCGCGGCGGCTCGGGCGCCTTGCGCAACAATTTCCACAGCGTCGATCCGCGCGCCGGCGCCGCCGCCAGTTCCTGCTGCAACCGGTCGAGCCGCTCGGCAGCCGCGCGCTGATCCGCGTCAGGCCGCAGTTCACCCCCCTGCACCAGCGCATCATAACGGGACAGCACGGCCATCATCGGGGCATCGGCGCCTTGCGGATCGTCGCAGTCGAAGCCGCGACCGGCTCGCCATCCTGGGTGATGAGCATGCGCAGAAACATGAGCCGCCCGGTCTCGCGCAGCAGTTCCACTTCGGCAATCAGGTCTGGCCCCACCTTCCCGGCGCCCAGATATTGCATGGTGAGGTCCAGCGTCACGCCATTCACCTGCGCCTTGTGCCCCATGATCCAGAGCGCACCGAAATAGGCATGATCAGCGAACGCGGCCAGCAATCCGCCGTGCAGCGTATCGAGCCGGTTGCGGTGGCTGGTCCTGGTCTCCAGCGCCACCAGGCCCTTGCCGGGTCCAACCGCGCGCATATAGCCGCGCCCGATCGCCTGCAGGAATGTGTCCGGGCGCGGGTCGGACCACGCAGCCCAGCCCGCCCATTTCCCTTCGCTCAGCGGCGTGCCGCCGGCAACGCCGTCACTTGCCAACTTACAGCTGCCGCTCGACCATCATCTTCTTGGTCTCGGCGATCGCCTTGGCGGGGCTCAGGCCCTTGGGGCAGACGTTCGCGCAGTTCATGATCGTGTGGCAGCGATAGAGGCGGAAGGGGTCTTCCAGCTCGTCGAGCCGCTCGCCGGTATATTCGTCGCGGCTGTCCGCCAGCCAGCGATAGGCCTGGAGCAGGATCGCGGGGCCTAGGAACTTGTCGCTGTTCCACCAATAGCTCGGGCAGCTGGTCGAGCAGCAGGCGCACAGGATGCACTCGTAAAGGCCGTCGAGCTTCTCGCGGTCCTGCGGAGACTGCAGCCGCTCCTTGCCGCTGGGCGCGGGGCTGACGGTTTGCAGCCACGGCTTGATCGAATTATACTGCGCATAGAAGTGCGTGAAGTCGGGGACCAGATCCTTGATGACGTCCATGTGCGGCAATGGCGTGATCTGCACCTGCTTGCCGCCGCACTCATCGATGGCGGTGGTGCAGGCAAGGCCGTTCTTGCCATTCATGTTCATCGAGCAGGAGCCGCAAATGCCCTCGCGGCAGGACCGGCGGAAGGTCAGCGTCGGATCATATTCATTCTTGATCTTCAGCAGCGCATCGAGGACCATCGGGCCGCAATTGTCGAGATCGACCTCGAACGTGTCGTAGCGCGGATTCTCGCCCGAGTCGGGGTCATAGCGATAGACCTTGAAGCTGCGGACATTGGTCGCGCCTTCCGGTGCCTTGTGAGTCACCCCTTTGCCTGAGATCTTGCTGTTCTTGGGCAACGTGAATTCAGCCATGACACTTCCTTTCGCGGCGGGCGATAGCCAATTGCGAGCTTCAGCAAAAGGCCAAATTGTCATATCCGGCCAAAGCTTGCCCGCTTGAATGACAAAAGCCCTTATCATAGGGCGCGCACATGGCTCGAATCGCTCTTGTCACATACGAACTCAACCAGGGGGGCACCAATCGTGTGCTGTGCCACCTGGCTAACGGATTTGCCGAACAGGGGCATCGAGTCGACGTGCTGTACTGCACAACGGCGCGCGCGCAATTCGATCTGGACGCCACGCTGCGAAAGGACGTCAATCGGCTGGCCTTCGGCGAAATGGACGCCAGGAGCCGGGGCTTCGCGCAATTCACGATGTTCAGGCACTATTGCCGGTGGCTTCGGCGCGAGCGGCCCGACATCGTGCTGGCGACGGGCAACAATATCAGCTGGTTCACGGCGCTGGGCGTTCTCATTACGGGCGCAGCCAAGCGCTATTATGTGAAGACCACCAACCCCATCATCCGTGAACGGGACAGCCGGTTCATCACCTGGATACGACGGCACGTCTATACCTATATATTCCGCCGGGCAGCAGGCGTGCTGACCTTGAGCGACGCGGAAACGCGCATGCTGCAAAGCCAGTTTCCGCTCGCGGCGGACAAATTCGGCATGGTCTATAATGCCTATCTGACCAGCCAGTTCGAAACGCGCGACGCGCCACCGCGCCAGAAGACGGATCGCCCGATCACGATCCTGGGCGTGGGACGGCTGGTGCAGCAGAAGCGCTTCGACCGGCTGTTGCGCGCCTTCGCCGCGATGCGGTCGACCAACGCGCGGCTGCGTATCGCGGGTGAGGGCAAGGACCGCGAGGCCCTGACCGCGCTCGCCGCCGAGCTCGGCATAGCGGACCGAGTGGAGTTGATGGGCTACACGCCCGATGTCCCCGTCGTCATGGCCGATGCGGACCTTCTGGTCCTGTCCTCCGATTATGAAGGCCTGCCCGCCGTGGTAGTAGAGGCTCTGGCGTCCAACCTGCCGGTGATCAGCACGGACTGCTTCGCCAATGCGCGCGATCTGCTGGAAGGGCTACCCGGATGCGCGGTGGTGGAGAAGACCGACGATGCGCTGACGAAAGCCCTGGATGCGTGGATGGCCGCCCCGCCTTGGGGCCTAGAGTTGAAGCCGTACGCCATGCGCTATTCCACCCTCTCCGCCACGCGCAGCCACTTGGCGGCGATGACCTGAAAGCATCTCCATGTCGACCATAGCCCTGCGCCAGATCGGCGCGAATGCGACGCCGATCTGGGGCATGTCCAATGCCGAGCGGAACCGGCGCATGGCACAAAGCGCGGCGAAGAACGGCAGCAGGCTGGCGCCGGGGCATGAACTGCTCTTCAACCTAGCCTATGCCTTCGACCCGCTGCTCCTGCGGCTGGCGCTGGAAACGCCCGGCACCCTTTTCGCCTGGGCGGGCGAGCCCGTCGTCGGGCAGGTGGAGCAAGGCAGCGATCCGCTCACCGCGCCGCATGTCGTCGACCTGTCGGACGGCCGCAAGCTCTATAACCGGCAGCTGCGCAAGCTGGAACAGCCCATGGTGCGCGAACTGACTCCCGACACCCGGCGGGAGATCGAGCGGCGCAGCTATTTCGGCGCCTATAAGGGCGTCACCGACCTGCTCACCAAATATCTCTGGCCCGAACTGGCGCTGATCCTGACGCGCATCGCCGCGCAGTTGCGGATGACGCCCAACATGGTGTCGGTGATCGGCGTGACCCTGTGCGTGCTGGCGACCTTCCTGTTTGCCAAGGGCATGTACTGGACCGGCTTCCTCTCCGGCTTCATCTTCATGGTGCTCGACACGGTGGACGGAAAGCTTGCTCGCTGCACTATCACCTCGTCCAAATGGGGCAATGTGATCGACCATGGCGTCGATCTCGTCCATCCGCCCTTCTGGTGGTATTTCTGGGGGACGGGGCTTGCCTATTGGGGCCTGCAACTGTCCGGCGGCACCTTCACCTTCATCATGACGGCGGTGATCGCGGGCTACATCCTCCAGCGCCTGATCGAAGGGATGTTCCTCAAGGATTTCGGCATGGACATCCATGTCTGGCGGCCGTTCGACAGCTGGTTCCGCCTCATCACCGCACGCCGCAATCCCAACATGGTGATCCTGTTCGTCGCACTGCTCGTCGGCCGGCCTGACATCGGCCTCGTTGTCCTGGCCTGGTGGACCATCCTGTCGCTCCTCGTCCATGCGGTGCGGCTGGCGCAGGCCTATGCGGTGAAGCGGTCCGGCCGTCCCATCGTCAGCTGGATGGATGAGGCGGAAGGAGCGACGGCATGAACGCCACCATCGACAAATTCGGCTATCCGGCGACGCTGGTGGCGGAGTTCGACCATTGGCTGGTGCTGCTGCGACCGGTCCAGCCGACGCTCGGATCGCTGGTGCTGGCCGCCAAAAGCGACGCCACCGCGTTCGGCGCCCTGCCGGCAGACGCCCATGCCGAACTGAAGCAGGCGACCGCCGCCATCGAAAGCGCCCTGTCCCGCGCAGTCGATTATGCCAAGATCAACTATCTGATGCTGATGATGGTCGACCCGCACGTCCATTTCCACGTCATTCCCCGCTATGAGGGGGAGCGGAGCGCGGTCGGCCTGACAATCGCCGACACCGGATGGCCGAGCCAGCCTGATCTGGCGAAAGCAGTCAAGCTGGACAGCGATGTGGACAGCCTGCGCGACTGGTTGAAGGGCTATTTCGCGGCCTGCTGACCCGGTCTGTCCGTCATCGCCACACGTTGCTATAACTGCCCTACGGTCGGCCGTTGCTCGAAAGGATGTTGCGGCAGTAGGAAACGCAATGTCAAAATCTACGGGAAATGTGCGAAGTTAAGGCGGGATTTTCCTATTTGCCGTAGCGGCCTTCTTCAACCCATTTCGCGGTCAGAACCATCGCGGCTTCTACATCCTGCGGAAAATCCACCTCCTGCCATTCCAGTCCTTCGATCGATGCCGTCCCGACCCGATTGCCCTTGGCGATGATGTCGATGGCGCGCAGATACCAGCGCTCGACGCCCTCGGGCGTGCGCATCATCTGGTCGATTTGGTTGCGGAATATCGCCGGCCCTTCCCCGGTAAAGGCCAGCATCCCGATCGACTCGGCATTGGTGTCGGGCGGCAGCAGCCTTTTGCCGATGGCGCGCAATCGCCCGTCCGCGTCGCGGCTGACCTTCATGTCGTCATCATCATAGTCGCCATCGGGCTTCACATCGACGGTCACGGTGATGGCGTCCTGCGCTCCGGCGATCAGCTTGCCGACTATCTCGTCAGAAACGATGGTGTCGCCGTTCAGAATGATGAAGTCCCGGTCCATCTCTTCCCGCACGATCCAGCAGGTGCCCAGATTGTCGGCCACCTGGAAGAAGGGGTTGAAGACGGTGCGGATGCGCGCCCCGGTGTCGCGATACAGCTGGAGCGCATGGTCCTCGACCCGCTCGGTGCGGAAGCCGGTGACCACCACGATGTCGGTGACGCCGTTCGCCACCAGCGCCGCGACCTGCCAGCTGATAAGGCTGCGACCGTTGAAGTCGATCATGCATTTGGGCACGTCGCGCGTCAGCGGCAACAGGCGCGAACCCTGCCCCGCCGACAGGATGATGGCTTTGGTGATGCTCATGGCCGGCGCCTTAGCGCGGGATTGGGCCGAAAAAAAGGCGGCTTCAAGTCGGCCCGCGCAATCGCTAGAGAAGGTCTCGCCGGGCATCCGGCCGCCACAGGAAAGGCCTTCCGTCATCACCATGTTCAAGCAAGGATCGGGCGCGGCTGGCGATGGGTTCGCGCGCATCCTGGCCAATACCGGCTGGCTGCTGGGGGGCAAGGGCGTGGGCGGCGTGCTCAGCCTCGTCTATCTCGCCATCGTCACCCGGACGCTGGGCGTCGCCGACTTCGGCCGCTTCGCGCTGGTGCTGAGCGCGGCCACCGTCATCAAGACGCTGGTGTCCTTCGACAGCTGGCAGATCGTCGTGCGCTACGGCCAGCGACATCTGGCGACGGGAGACGGCGACGCGCTCAACCGGGTGCTGCGCTTCTGCGTGCTCGTAGATCTCGCCTCCGCCGCCGTCGGCGGCCTGATCGCCGCGATCATCCTGTTTTTCTTCGAGGATCTGCTGGGCCTGGGCGTCGGCATGGGCTGGCAGGTCTGGCTGTTCTGCATGGTGATGCTGATCACCATCCGTTCAAGCCCGACAGGCGTGCTGCGACTGTTCGACCGCTTCGATTCGGCGGCGCTCGCGGAAACCATGATCCCGGTGGGCCGCATGATCGGCGCGATCCCGGCGTGGCTGCTGATGCCCAACATCACCGGCTATCTGATCGCCTGGGGCATGGCGGAAGTGCTGTGCGCCGCCACCTACTGGTATCTGGCGATCAAGGTCGGGCAGGACCGGATCGGCAGCTGGGGCGCGGGCCGCGCCATGGATGCGAAGCACGAGAATCCCGGGATCATCGGCTTCCTTACCGCCACCAACCTTCAGACCAGCCTCACCTCGGTCGGTCAGCAGGTGGCGGTGCTGATCGTCGGCGGCTTCGTCGGCCCGGCGGGCGCGGGTCTCTATCGTCTCGCCAACCAGCTCGCCAATTCCCTGACCAAGATATCCAGCCTGCTGTCGCGCAGCATCTTCGTGGAGCTGGCGCGCACCAGCGATCAGGGGAAGGAGGCGCTGGGCGACCTGTTCCGCCGCACCAACCGGCTCGCCCTGGTGGCGGGCGTCGTCATCATCGGCCTGATCCTGATGATCGGCAAGCCGCTGCTGGGCCTGATCGCCGGCCAGGAATTCGTGCCCGCCTATCCGTTGCTGCTGATGCTGGGGGTGGCCGCCTGCATCGAACTGATCGGCGTCAGTTACCGCCCGCTGCTGATGGCGACGGACCGCGCCGGCCTGTCGCTGCGCATCACCTTCGCCGCGACGCTGCTCTTGCTGGGGCTTCAGGCGCTGCTGCTGCCGCTCTACGGCACCAACGGCGCGGCGATGGCGAACATCGTTTCCTCGCTTGCGAGCTTCGCAATGATGGGCCTGGCCAGCCGCCGGGCGGTCAGGCAGTGAAGCGCGATGGCGCGTAGCGCTGCGGATCGACACCGGCGAGCGCGTCCGGCATGGCATCGCCCCGGATGAGCGCAGCGCCCAGCAGCGCGGCCGCCGGCGCGGTCTGGATGCCGAACCCGCCCTGCCCCGCGAACCAGAAGAAGCCGGGCACCTTTGCATCGAAGCCATAGACGGGCGCCCGGTCCAGCGCGAAGCTGCGCAGGCCAGCCCATCTGCGCTCCACCGCTGCCACGCGCCAGTCGACCGCCTCCTCGAACCGGGCGATAGCCTGCGCGACATCGAGTTCCTCGGGCGCGGCATCGCAGGGCTGCGAAGGCACCTCGTCATGCGGGGTCAGCCATACGCGGCCCGGCCCTTCGGGCTTGAAGTAGAAACCCGAACCCAGGTCCATGACGAGCGGCAGATCGGGCGAGGGCATGTCCGGCACGCGCAGCTGCACCACCGTCCGGCGCAGCGGCGTGATGCCCACCGGATCGACGCCGCACGCGACCGCCACCGGATCGGCCCAAGCGCCCGCCGCATTCACCAGCAGCCGGCAGGATAGCGCGCCCTGACCCGTTTCGACCCGCCAGCAGTCTCCGACCCGCTCTGCCGCCAGAAGGGAAGAAGCCAGCCCCAACAGGCCGCCCGCGCGGCGGAACTTCCGCAGATAGGCCTGATGCAGCGCGGCGACGTCTATGTCGCGGCAGCTCGCCTCCAGCACGCCCAACGTCCATTCCGGGCGCAATCCGGGCACCATCCCGGCCGGGTCGACCTGCGTCAGTTCCACCCTCCCGGCGAAGTCGGATAGCAGCGCGTCCCGCAACGCCTCGTCCCCCGCCTGGCCGATATGCAGGGTGCCGCGCGGCGAAAGAAACGAACGGTCGTGGAAATCGGGATCGGGGTTGGCCAACAACGGCCCCGACGCGGTGGTCAGGGGCTGCACCGCCAGGCCGCCATAGCTCTCTTCCCAGAAGGCGACGGAGCGGCCGGTCGCGTGATAGCCGGCCTGATGCTCCATCTCCAGAATGACGACATCCGCATGGCGGGCCAGCTCCGCGCCCAGGCTGGCGCCCGCAATGCCGCCGCCCACGATCACGATGTCAGTCTGAATCAACGCGCCGTCTCGTCCAGAAAAGCGTCGATCCTGCCCAGCGCATCCAGCCGGACCGGATCGGATTCGCGCAGTATCTCATGCGCTGCCTCCGGCCCATAGACATGCAGCCGCGCGCTCGCAATGCGTCCCACCACCCGCCGGATCGCGGGCGTGGACACCAGCCTGTCCTCCCGCGCAGCAAGGATCAGCAAAGGCGTGGCGATCCGCGCGATGGCGTCTCCATCGGCAAGGCTGCGGGTCGAACGCAGCGCCTCCAGCACCCAGGTCCAGCTGGGCGACCCCAAGGCGATATCGCGGCTGTGATCGCGCCACCATAGCTCGTCAGCGTAGCGATCGGGATCGTGGGTCAGCCGCCTCTGCCGGATGCGGTCCAGCCGGTCCGTCCCCTCCTTCTGCGTCCAGGCCTGCCGCTCGCCAAAGCCCAGCCGTACCATGGCCCAGGCGATCGCAACCGCCAGCCAGCGCGGCAGCGGCGCGCTGTGCACCCCCAGCATCGGCGCAACCGCGACGGCGGCATCGGGCGGCATCATCCCTTCCGCCAAGGCGCGCAGCAGCATGTGACCGCCCATGCTGTGCCCCAGCATGACCAGCGGCCCCTCCCCCTCCGCGCGCCAGTCCGCCGCCAGCGCCCTGAGGTCGGAAATCCAGACTGCGTAATCGTCGATGTGGCCGCACATGGGATCGTCGGTCAGCCGGCCCGACCCGCCCTGCCCGCGCCAGTCGAAGCTGGTGACGGCCCAGCCGCGGCTCGCCCAGTGATGGATGACCTCCAGAT